>CAYJMU010000029.1:0-1598 GCA_964371605.1 uncultured Lachnospiraceae bacterium | reverse complement strand
CAGTGATAAATCTGCTCCCCTATCATATATGAACAAAGTTCTATCTGACTATTTCACTAAAAATATAAAAAATGTGGAAATGGCTAAAACTACTGTATTTGAAAATAGTTCTAGCGCTAAGCCAAGCAATGTTTATATAGGTAGAAGTTATAGCAGTGAAGAACTAGAAAGCTTATATACTAACCTAGATGAGGTGGATATATGATAAATAATAATTTAAACATAGCCCTAAAAACATTAAAAAAAGAAAAGGCTGATAATATAAGCATTTTAGAAAATAAACTAAGTTTACTGCTAAATGATAGTAAATTCAGTGAAATTTATAATAAAAAACGTGCTTTTACTATCGAATATGGAAAAGCAAAAGCGATAGGCAGTGAAAAAGAAAAGGCTGCCGCTAAAGAAAAATTAGAAAAAGTGATAACTGATATCAAAAACTACCTTACTAAAAATGGATACGCTGCTGATTATCTAACTGTAAAACACAGCTGCAATATATGTAAAGATGAGTTTTATATTAATAATAAACCTTGCTCTTGTCTAACTAAAAAGTATAATGAGATATTACTTCACTCATCTAATATAGATTTAGATGGCGTAAAAAAATTTAGTGAATATGATTATTCTTTATTTAGTGATAGTGAGAAAATCAATGTAGAAAAGATAATAGTCACTTTAGCTAAAATCATAGAAAAACTAGACATCACTACTACTAAGACTGTCACCTTTTCTGGAAAGACAGGTTCAGGGAAAACTTATCTGGCTAAATCATTTCTTAAAAGTATAATAGATAGCGGCAGAACAGCTAAGTTTATTTCTAGTTATGAAATGAATAGAGTGTTTTTAGAGAATCACTTAGACTATAAAAATATGAGTAAGCTTAATGAACTATTTGACAGTGAAATACTTATCATAGATGATTTAGGAAGTGAGAAAATTACTAAAAATGTCACTGCGGAATATTTATATCAATTAATAAGCGAGAGAACACTTAAAGGTAAGTTTACTATATTTACTACTAACTTATCTACTGATTCACTAATTAATACATATGGCGAGAGAATTTTTAGCAGACTGCTACATAAGAAACATAGCTTATTTATTAAGTTCGATCATAAGGATTTAAGAATATAAAAAAAACTAGATAACATATCTAGTTTTTTATTATATTATACTAATTGGATAGTAGCTATTTGAGCGTTGTCGCCTTTTCTGTTACCTAGCTTGATTATTCTAGTGTAACCACCACCGATTCCATTATTTTCTTCTTTTCTCTTAGCATATTTAGGTGCTAATTCATTGAAGATTTTTTCGAGTTAAGGATGTGCGATATCTCTAGTTCTTTCTACGAAAGGAGCTTTAGATTCTTTTTCTGCACGAGCGAAATCTTTAGTATAAACTTTCTTCATTATTTCTCTTCTAGCTTTAAGTTTCTTAGGGCCATCATTGATAACTTCTACCTTAACTTTTACGCCTTTATCATTTTTGATTTCTTTTTCTACTTTAACAGTGTCTTCATAAGAATTAACAGCTAAAGTGATTATTTTTTCAGCATAACTTCTAGTAGCCTTAGCTCTATCTAAAGTAGTGTTTAATTT
>CAYJMU010000028.1:9336-10219 GCA_964371605.1 uncultured Lachnospiraceae bacterium | reverse complement strand
AAAATAAATTTAGCATCATCGCCACTGCGAAACAAATATTATCGCTTATTAGCATGCCATATATATTGAACTCACTACTTCTTACTAGGAGTATAGTAAGTATGATTTTTAGCACCGCCCCTATAGCTAAATTTCTAACTGCTGCATAACTTTTTTTACAAGACTGTAATACCGCTGTGAAAACTTGAAGAAAGGAAATATATACTATACTAACAGCGCCTATTTTAAGAAGGTTAGAAGCTATCAAAACTTCATAACTACCGAGATTAGAGTTAGCTCCTACATATAAAAATGAAAGTATATCACCGCTGAAGAAATAGAATATAACTCCTGCAAATAGTGAAATTAATGACACTAATTTTATGGCTAGACTTATTTTTTCGTTGGCTTCATTTTCATTTTTCTCTTCTCTCAGTTTAGCTACCCTAGGTATTACTGCCACCGCTACACTTATAGCCACCACGGCTGGCAGCGCCACTAAACTACTAACCACCCCATCGGCAAGACCGTATAAACTGATGCTCACACTATTACTTAGCCCAGCTTCTTTTAAAAATTTGATTATAAATATGCTATCAAACACAGCTATAAGCGGCAAAATCAATCCTTGAACTGTGACAGGAATAGCCTCCTTTATGATAGTTTTTCTAGCCATTTTCATAGTTATACTACTTTCAGCCATATACTTTTCAGTTTGGTTTTTCTTTTTGTATCTAAAGTGTAGAAATATTATGTAAGAAAACGCTAACACTTCACTGATAGTAATGCCCAGCACCGCACCTAAAACTCCATAAACCACGCCATACTTAATCCAACTCATAGCTAAAGTGAGTCCTACTGCTAATTTAAAAAATTGCTCAAGTATATTACTAATAGCTGATAC
>CAYJMU010000028.1:5458-9326 GCA_964371605.1 uncultured Lachnospiraceae bacterium | reverse complement strand
GATACCCGCATCAATTCATGCCCTTGATAAAAACCCTTCACTGCGGCTAATAAACTAACGAATATTATGCTAGGCGCTATAGCTAAATAGCATATATATATTTCAGCATTATCTTGCACCCCTGCTAGCAGCCTGCTCCCGAAAAACAAAATGAAAAAAAATACTATCCCCAGCACTCCTGCTATGAGTAGCCCTGCCCTGAAATACACTTTAGCATTTTCGCTATTTTTTTTAGCTAATGATTCACTGACATTTCTACTAATAGCTATCGGCACGCCAGAAGATATGATAGCTAAAAATAATGCAAAAATCGGAAATACCATCTGGTATATTCCCATACCTTCCGCACCTAAAAGAGTGGTGAGCGGAACTCTATAAACTGCACCTAAAACTTTAGCTAGTATCGCTGAAAGAGTTAGAACTAATGCTCCCAATATAAAACTCTTCTTTTTCATAAAATTGTTTTGTGCTAAAAATGATTTTTTATTTAAAAAAAGCGAATTATTTCGCCTTCTTTTTTTCTAATCGAAAGAATTTTCTATCAATTCTTTTACGAAGTTTATTACGCTGGACTCCTCTTTCACATTCAAAATGATCAGCCCGCCAAACAAGTCACCTGTAATAATGATAGGTGAAATTTTGATTTTCTCTTCATGAGTGAAAGGCGCTATCTTCTCACCACTAAACTCCACCTCTTTTCGGTCAGATAATATTTCATATATTTCCTTAGGGATATGATAATTTATGTATTTGGAATCGCTTTTCGTAGATAACAAAACTCTATCATTGTCTACTAGCAGCACCTCCTCTTCTGGCTTTAAAAAATTCTTCAACAGTTTAAATATAGTATATATATCATTTAGCGAATGCTCTAAGAAAGAAAATGGCTTTAAAATAATTTCTCCATTTTCAGTAGTAGATATGGTAAAATTAGTATCTTCCTTGATTTTAAAATTTTTTCTAATCTGCCTTGGCAAAACTATTCTACCTAGCTTGTCTATTCTTCTAACTATGCCGTTCATATTTACTCCTTTAAAAAAATAAAAAACATCTTACTATTTTTGTGTAAAATGTTTTTTTATATTCTTAAAATTTAAATAAAATATTTTTCGTAAATTTCATTATCAGTGTTTTTAGGCTTAAAGCATTTTTTCGCTTTGATTTTTTTACAAATATTTATACCATTAGTTAAGCTAGCTAAATATCTTTCTTCACCTTTCACGCAGTATAATTTCCCATCTGCATACACCACTCTGATAGGCTTAAGCTTAAGTTTTCTATCTACTCTGTCTAGAGCTACTTTAAGCTTCCTCTCATTTAGTTTCTCAAAAGGCGTGTTGAAAAGCACTTTTTCGTGATTAGCTATACATTCTAAAATTTCAGTCGTCTTGTCTAAATATTTATTTTTTATAACGAAATCATACTTGTTTCTAAATTTGTTTTCATATTTATATCTTTTCAGTCTTAGCTTAGAAGATTTTTCTGCTCTTCTTTTCAGTCTTTTCTTAAGCTCTCTTTTTCTTACCTGTAAAAATACAGTCACCACTTCCGTTTCTTCAGCTAATAGCGTTTTTATTTCTTGTGTTCCTTGCACGCCTATATCTTTCAGAAGTGTTTTTTTATCTTTCAGCGCTTTTCTAAATTCAGCATACGTGCTACCATAAAAATTATTATGAATATGTTCATATTCAATAAACTCATTGTTTTTAATCATAGTTTGGAAAGTTTCTTTATCTACGAAGTGAAAAATCTTTTCATCTCCATCTATATTTCTCTTTTCTCTAGTAGTGTAAGTTTTAAATAATTGATACTTTGCACTATCTATCTCTAACATTTTTTCTATGATAGTATTTTTTCCTGCACCACTACAGCCACTTAATATCATTAACATATCTATTTACCTTTCCTTTTTATTTTAGCTTCTTCTAATAGTTCTTTCATTTTTTCGCTCACATTATCGCTTACTTCTGCAAGAAGGTCACGACTGATCTTTTTATCACTATACTTGCTGACATCTATCGCGTCACCTATGACTACTTTTACACGCCTACACAGCTTATGCTTTCTGTCTATCACCACCGGAACTATATTCGTATTAGTTTTCAGTGCGAACATTGCCATTCCTTGTTTGAGCCCGTCCACATCATCAGCTGATGAAGTCCTAGTGCCAGTAGGAAATATTACTAGTTTCCCACCTTTGTTTATTATATTTATTATATATTTCATAGTGCTTAAAGAAACATTTCCTCTATCTACTGGTATAACGCCTACACTCTTTAAGAATGCACCGCCAAACTTATTTTTAAATAATTCTTTTTTTCCTAAATATCTAAACTTCTTCTTCAATGCCCTTATCAAAATTATGGCGTCATGATTAGATTGATGATTTACTGCTAATATATATCTTCCTTTCGGCAGTTTCTTTTTCCCTATTACTTTAGTAGGATATAAAATCAGTAAAGGTATGAAACATATTATAAATAATATCCAAAAAAACATCTATTCATCACTCCCTAATTAATAATAAAATTTCTGCCACTATATCTTCCACGCTTTTTTCACTAGTGTCTAAAACTATAGCGTCCTTAGCTACTATTAGCGGTGAAAGCTTTCTATTTCTATCTTTAAAATCTCTTTCTTCTATACTTTTTTTTATGTCTTCTATGCTAGTATATTCTATTTTCAATCTTTCATATTCTTCTACTCTTCTCATAGCTCTCACATCCACGCTGGCATCTATGAAAAATTTATACTTAGCATTAGGCGCTACCACTGAACCGATATCCCTACCTTCCATGATGACATTCATAGTATTAGCTGCGTCCGTCTGAGTTTTCGCCACTAGCTTTCTAACTTCATCGTATTGACTGACTGCACTACTTTTAAATGTAATGACTTGATTTCTTAAATAGTCATCCACCCTTTCACCATTTAGCATGGTTGCTTGCTCGCCGTCAAGATACTCTACTTTAATATCGATATTTTTCAGCTCACTTTTCACTTCTTCAGCTATAGTGATATCGATATTTTTCCTATCAAAATATAGCGCCACTGCTCTATATAATGAGCCTGTATTTAGAGTCAAAAAACCCAGCCTTTCTCCCAGAAGTTTCGCCACTGTAGTTTTACCTGCACCAGCCGGACCATCTATCGCGATTACTATGTTTTCCATGTGTATGCTCCTATGCTACGATTATAACATATATATTTGAAAATTGTTAGAAAAATTATAATTTTTTATACTTTTTATAGATTTTTTCAGCATTTTCTATGTCAATAATGTGATTTTCGCTATATTGATTTAGATATGTGTATTGCCTTTTAGCATACTTTCTACTGTTTTGTTTTATATTTTCTTTTAACACTATTAGATCTATATCTCCATTTATATATGGAAAAAATTCTTTATACCCTATAGCTTTCATGCTTTGACTACTCTCATTTAGATGAAATTTTTCTATTACACTTTTCACTTCTTCTTCTAGTCCGAGATCAAACATTTTTTCCACTCTTTCATTTATCCTATCATAAAGATCTTCTCTATCTGGCCTAAGAACTATGAGTCTATAATCATAATCACTTTCTGCTTTTTTGAAAACATTTTCATTTTTAGCGTGCTCTAATATTTCTAAATACCTAATCACCCTTTGTACATTATTCGCGTGTGTTTTACTAGCCATTGCGCTAGACTTTTCTTTAAGTAAGTCAAACAACTTCTCTTTACCCTCAGCCCTTACTATATCTTCACATTTTTTTCTAAACTCAGGATCATTACTACTTTCGCCAAAATCATTTTTGTTTATAATGCTGCTGATATATAACCCTGTCCCGCCTACCAAGATAGGCAGCTTATTTTTAGCATGGATCT
>CAYJMU010000028.1:0-5448 GCA_964371605.1 uncultured Lachnospiraceae bacterium | reverse complement strand
TCACTATCAGGCTTAGCCGTTCCGCTCTTTATATTCTTATAAATCTGCATACTATCTACATTCACTATTTCACAATTTATTTTTTCGCTGAGCTTATAAGCTAAATCATTTTTTCCGCTAGCCGTCGGACCAGTAATAATCAAAATTTCTTTTTTCATATTAAACTATCCTTTTGAAAAACTTTTCTAGCTCTCTTTCAGTTAGTTCCACTAGACTTGGTCTACCGTGTGGGCATAAAAGAACGCTATTATTTTCAATAAACTTATTAAACAATATTTCTATTTCTGTGTTAGATAATTTATCATGCGCTTTAACCGCTTTTTTACACGCCATCATTTTCAGTTTTTCATCTAAGCTTTCTAACTTTCTAACCTTCTTAAAACTAATCAATTCTTCTAAAACTCCGCCAAACAAATCTTTTTCATTTATTCCCGCTAAAATAACTGTCACGCCATCTATCTTAACACTTGTCTTACCAAATAGTGACACTTCTAGCCCTAAACCCTTAATAAGTTCTTCATTTTCTTCATACACTGCCATTTCAGCATTATTCAGTTCTATGACCGAAGGAAATAAAAGTACTTGCTTTGGCTCGTTTTTCATATCTCTTTTGGTAAGTTCATCATATAATAATCTTTCATGTCCTGCATGTTGATCTAGCAGATAGTATACGCCCTCTCTTTCTAGCAATATAAATGTATTAAATAAATTAGCCAGCACTTTAATCTCAGCTTTAGGCATCTCCATCTTCATCTGCTCTAATGGATAATCATTCATCAAAATTTTGTCCATCATAGATAAACTTTTATTCATGCTATTAGATGCTACCTCTTTTTTCATGAATGCTTGATAATCACTCTGCAAGCTACTCATGTTTTCTTTCTTTTCTATGTATTCTGAGTTTAATGACTCGTTATAATTTCCAACTAGTGAAATAGCCTCAGGCTTAGCTCCACCTGCTTTTTCACTTAGCATTTCTTCATATGAAAAACTCTTTCCAATAGCCTTTCCGTTTAAGTTAAGACCTTTTGACTCTGAAGAAAAATCTAATTTCTCTTCCTCTTTAAACACACTTTCAGTCATGATAGCTTTATTAATAGCTGAGAATACCGCCTTATAAACATCGCTACCATTCTCGAACTTCACTTCTAGTTTAGCAGGATGAATATTTACATCCACGCTCTCCAAGTCTAAACTGATATCTAAAATGAAAATAGGAAATTTTCCTTTCATAAGATATCCCTCATAAGCGCTCATCACGCTAGCTGATACCATATAATTATTTATAGTTCTACCATTTACCATAAGTGTTTGATAAGTTTTATTACTTTTAGCGAGTGATGGTTTAGATGTGTATCCACTGACTTTGATTCCATTATACTCACTATTAACAACTATCATATTATCACTCACATTCACACCATACACTACATATATAGCATCTAATAGATTACTACCTGTGCTCTTGTATATGAGCGAGTCATCTGCTGAGTACTCGAATATTATACTAGGATTAGCTAAAATAAGTTTTTCCACCATACTGGTAATATCTCTCTCTTCTAATCCATCTCTTCTTAAAAACTTCTTCCTCGCCGGCACTCTTTCGAAAAGATCACTTACTATGAAAGTGGTTCCGTCATTCACAGCGGCATCTATCACCTGTCCCAGTTTTCCAAACTCATTTTCTAGCGAGTAGCCTATCTTAGCGTTCTTAGTTTTAGATATCACCTTCACTCTGCTCACGCTAGCTATGCTGCTAACTGCTTCCCCTCTAAAGCCTAATGAACCTATCCTTTCTAAATCTTTTTTAGTAGATATTTTACTAGTAGCATGAGGAAAGAAAACTTTTTCCATATCTTCACGCTCTATACCGCTACCGTTATCAGTGATTCTAATTTCAGTCTTGCCACCATTATAAATCGCTATTTTGATATGACTAGCTCCTGCATCTATGCTATTTTCAACCAGTTCTTTCACTATGTTTAGCGGTTTTTCCACCACCTCACCTGCTGAGATTAAATTAAAAATATCACTTGATAATATATTTATCTTCCCCATACCTTACTCCTATGTTTTTTTAGTTTATATTTTTCTTCAGTTCACTTAGAAACATCATAGCTTCTATAGGACTCATCTCTTCTATATTTATTTCTTTGATTCTATTAGCTATTTCAAAATGATTATTTTTACTAACGCTTTCACTATCAGCGGTTTCTTTTTTAGAAATATTGATTTCTGAATTTTCTAATTCTTTTAAAACCTCTTTACTTCTAACTATCACCTCTTTAGGCAAGTTAGCACTTTCCGCCACATATATACCGAAGCTCTTATTCGCGCTACCTCTCACTACCTTTCTTAAAAATACCACGCTTTGATTAAACTCTTTAGCACTCACTCTATAATTTTTCACGCCTTCAAGTTTTCCTTCCAGTTCGGTAAGTTCGTGATAATGGGTAGAAAATAACGTCTTACATTTAACTTTTTTGTCTATATATTCTATCACCGCATAAGCTATACTCATACCATCGAATGTGCTAGTCCCTCTACCTACCTCATCTAGTAGTACTAAACTATCTTTAGTAGCGTTATTTAATATAGTGCTCACTTCCTGCATCTCTACCATGAACGTACTCTGGCCAAATGCTAAATCATCGCTGGCTCCTATTCTGGTGAATATTCTATCTAGCAAACATATTTCCGCCTTTTTCGCTGGAACGAAAGATCCGATATGTGCTAGCAGTGATATCACCGCTACCTGTCTCATATATGTACTTTTACCTGCCATGTTAGGCCCAGTGATAATCATAGTTCTACTTTCATCACTGTCTAATAAGGTATCATTGTCCACGAAAGTTTCTTTTCTATTTATCACTTCTACTATAGGATGTCTGCCGCCTTCTATATTTATATGTTTAATGTTTTTATTAATAGTCGGTTTAACATATCCGTTTCTCACTGCCACCACAGCTAAGCTTAATAGTCCATCTATCATAGCTATGACTGAGCTTACCTTTTGAAATTTTTCCATACTTAGTAGCAGTTTCTCTTTTAGGTCAGCATATAGCTCTATCTCTAAACGAATAGCTTTATCTTCACTTCCTAATATTTTTTCTTCTATCTCTTTTAATTCTTCTGTAATATATCTTTCAGCATTGGTTAAAGTTTGACGCCTTATATATCTATATGGAACTAATTCCTCTTGACTTTTTAAAACTTCTATACAATACCCCACATTTCTAGAATAAACTATCTTAAGATTTTTTATGCCTGTTTCTTCTTTTTCAGCTATCTCTAATCTCTTCAGCCATAATGTGCCTTCACCTTTCGCACCTCTAAGCTCGTCCAGATTTCGGTCATAACCTTCCTTGATAAAGCCGCCTTCCTTCAATGTATTTTTAATATTTTCATCATCAATAGCTCTAGTGATAAGATCTATTTCGTCAGTGAAAGATACTAACTCTTCTTCAGCTAATTTAAACATACCGCTTTTGAAAGTGCTTATTAACTCTTTTAGCTCTGGCACGCTTTCTAAACTATTTTTTAGTGAAATCAATTCTGACGGCATCACAGTAGAATAAGCTATTCTGGTCACTATTCTTTCTATGTCGCTAATTTTGGATAAGCTTTTAGCTAGCTTTTCTCTAACAATAATATTTTTAGTTAATTCCTCTATAGCGTTTAGTCTATGATTGATTAGTTTCTCATCTCTCATCGGCTTACTAACTATCTTCTTTAAATACCTTGCGCCCATAGCTGTTTTGCTTTCATCTAGCAGCCATAATAAGCTGCCTTTTTTTACTTTATCACGCATAGTTTCTACTAGCTCTAAATTTCTTCTGGTATAAACGTCTAGAGTCATATATTTACTATGATTATAAACTTCCACACTATTTATATTTTTAAGCGCTCGTTTTTGCGTTTCGTGTAAGTATTTTATTAATAACGCTGCTGAAAAATATTTAGCCACATCATCCATCTTCTTGCTTTCTTTGTCACTGAAAAAATCAAGAACTATCGCCCTATTTTCTATAGCGTTCATATCTGATGTATTTATGGCTGATAAATTTTTCAATAGCCCTAGATCATTAGCTATGCTACTAGTATACTTATCTTTCACATTTTCATCAATCAATACTTCACTAGGTGAAATGCTACTAATCACTTCTAAAGCTTCGCTATCACTTTCACTACTAGAAGTAAAAAATGCTCCAGTAGAAATATCACACCAACTAATACCTATCTTGCCTTCACTTTCAGCTATAGCCATGATGAAATTATTGTCCACTTTCCCTAACAAATTTTCTTCTATAAGTGTGCCGGCAGTGATCACTCTAACCACATCTCTTTCCACCATCTTTCCAGCCACCGCTTCAGTCAATTGATCACATATAGCTACCTTGTGCTCATTTTTTACTAGCTTAGCTATATATGTGTCTGCAGCTTTAGCCGGCACTCCGCACATAGGCGCTCTTTCTTCTAATCCACAATCTCTACCTGTAAGGGTAAGACCTAACTCTTTACTCACTATTTCCGCATCTTCGAAAAACATTTCATAAAAATCACCTAAACGATAAAAAATAATGCAATCAGGATATCTCTCCTTTACACTTAAAAAATGCTTCATCATATTAGTTATAGCCATAATTTCCCTCGCTACTTAATTTTTTTATTTTACTAAACTTCCATGTAATTTGCTACCGCTAATGCTTTCCACTTTAGCATATCTAAACTGAGTAATATCGCTAGCTGTAATGTTTTTCAGTTTTATTTCTTTCCCGCTATCTAAAACACCTATATTTTCATTTTTTATGAAAACTTTATAAGTGTTATTTAAATATCTTTTTTCATTCTTTCTCATTATTTCTTTTTGAATTTTAAAGAGCTCATTTAATCTTTCTTTTTTCACTTTTACTAATTCATCATCTTTCATAGTAGCGGCAGGAGTTCCAGCTCTTTTAGAATAAACGAATGCAAACACTGTGCCATACTCTACCTTCCTAATCACATCTAACGTTTCATTAAAGTCTTCTAATGTTTCGCCAGGAAAGCCTACTATGATATCTGTAGACAAGCTTACACTAGGAAGTTTATCTTTAATTCTCTCTACTAGAGCTAAATAATCTTCTTTCGTATATTTTCTATTCATTACTTTTAAGATTTTATTGCTACCACTCTGAATAGGAAGATGAAGCGCTCTGCTAATTTTCTCATTATTTTTCATCACTTCTATAAGTTCATCCGAGCAATCCTTAGGGTGACTGGTCAAAAACTTCACAGTAAATTCACCATCAAGATTACTAATAGTTTCTAAAAGTCTAGGAAAATTATGCTCATAACTATTTACATTTTGCCCCAGAAGTGTAATGACTTTAAATCCTTTTTTTACCAGTTCATCTACTTCTGCCACTATATCATCAAACGGCCTACTTCTCTCTCTTCCTCTAGTAT
>CAYJMU010000027.1:2751-10768 GCA_964371605.1 uncultured Lachnospiraceae bacterium | reverse complement strand
CTTAGCACAGGCATAGAAGTGCTAGAAGGCTTAGTAGGAAAACACCCAATCATAGAAGAGATCATGGAATACCGAAAATATAAAAAGTTATTAGGGTATATAGAGGGGTATAATATAGCTGCGACGTCTGAAAACCTAATTCACAGCACATTTAACCAAACGCTGACTAGCAGCGGCAGACTAAGCAGTCAAGATCCGAATTTACAAAACATACCTACTAGAGACAGCGAAGGCAGAAAGATAAAGAAAGTCTTCATCAGTAGATTTCAGGGCGGCAAGGTGCTAAGCGCGGACTACTCACAGATAGAATTAAGACTGCTGGCCCACATGAGCGGGGATGAAAGTCTGGTAGACGCCTTCAATAAAAACATGGATATTCACACGCTGACAGCTGCCAAGGTCTTCGGCGTGGACGCTGAAAATGTAAGTAGTCAGATGAGAAGTAAGGCGAAAAGCATAAACTTCGGCGTGCTATATGGTATGGGCGCGTTTTCACTGGCTAAAACTATAGATGAAACGGCAAGTTCAGCTAAGGCTTTCATAGAAAACTACTTTTCTAGCTATGAAAAAGTGAAAGTCTATATGGATGAAACTATAGAAAACGCTAAGAAGATAGGTTATGTAAGTACACTTTTAAATAGACGCAGGTATCTACCTGAACTTAATTCTGAAGTGCATGTGCTGAAAAGCTTCGGCGAGAGAGTGGCTAGAAATATGCCTCTTCAGGGCTCAGCTAGCGATATCATCAAGGTGGCTATGCTGAAAGTTTCGAGCGAGATGAAGAAAGCTAACCTGAAATCAAAAATGATACTCCAAGTCCACGATGAGCTATTGTTCGATGTTTATCCTGGTGAGGAAGAAATGCTGACGGATGTGCTAACTAAATATATGGAAAACCCAGTAAAACTATCAGTTCCTATCACTATCAATATCAATAGCGGTGACAATCTCTACGAGGCTAAGTGATCAAAAGTGAAAATTGGGGATTGAATTACTCTTTTTCTTATGATATAATGATGTTAATCGATAGGGAAATGAGTGCGAAAATGCAAGGTATTCTCTAAATTAAGATAGATGAGGAGAAGTTATGGAAAAAGGTAAGTTAAAGCAAACAAAACTAGACCAATTAGAAGAGTTAAAAAATAAATCGACGATTGAGTATATAAAAGAGTTGAAAGGTGGAGTTAAGTATAATAAAGTGGCTTCAGTTTATTTTGGTGTTTTTGCGGGGGTGGCACTATTAGGCAGTTTGGGAATTTTTTTTCCAACACTAATTAAAGCTATTGTGGCGGCAAAGCCATTTACTGAAATGTTGATTATTCTTGTAGCTCAAGGGATAAGCTTGTTGCCTGCGGCGATAGCTACAACCTTTTCAATGAAAGCTGCAAAAGAATTAAAAATATATGAAAGTTTTTTGGAAAAAGAAAATAAAAAGAGCGTTAAACTAAATTTAGAACATAAGGGTATTGGTAATGCAAGGTTTATAGAAAATGAAAAAGCTTCAGAAAATGTTATAAATAAAGCTAATGAAATGAAGAAAGTAAAAGTTAATAATGTAGAGATAGAAAGCTCTAAGGAAGACGAAAGAAGTATTTAAGAAAAAGCGGAAGTTTCCGCTTTTTTTTAAGGCAAGCGGAATGAATTTTTAGGAGTAAAGGGTAAAAGAGTAGAAAAAGAGTGGGGATATGCGTGAAACAAGGGTGGGGAAAGCTTAGAAAAAGGGCGGAAAAGGGCGGTGAATGGAAGGGCTGAATGGGGGAGATGTCGAAATTTGGCTTTTTTTAGAAAAAAGTGAAAATTGGGGGTTGAATTACTCTTTTTCTTATGATATAATGATGTTAATCGATAGGGAAATGACTGCGAAAATGCAGGGCATTCTCTAAATTAAGAGGTATGAGGAGAAGGTTATGAAACCTATTAAATTAAGAAAATCTGAACAAGAAAAATTAGACAAAATGAAAGCTAATTCACATAAAGAATATATGGAGCATATAGCTAGCACTAAGGCGTGGGCTAAGTTTAGAAAGATAGGTCTTATGATCGGTGCGGTTCTATGCGGGGCTGCTCTAGCGGTATTTATTCCTGGATTCATAGATGGGATAAATAGAGCTCAAGTAATGATTGATGTCGCTACGAATCCCGATCAGCTGTTTATGGCGAATCAAACTATGACGGAAACTCTTTTGAATGCTATTTCTGTATGTGGCGGTTTCGGGATAGTAGGATTAACTTCTGCTATAGGGTCAGTGATGAATGCTAAGAGAGAGAAAACATTCTCGAACCTGCTTACTCTAGAAAGAGCTAATATGAAAGAAAGCTCTAAAGTGGTGACTAATGAATATGCTATGAGCAGTGAAAAGGCTAATGAAAATGTGACTACTAAAACTAATGAAGTGAAGAAAGTGAAAGCGAATACTGTAGAGATAGAAAACTCTAAAGAAGAAGATAGAACTATTTAAGAAAAAGCGGAAGTTTCCGCTTTTTTTAATTGCTAAAATATCAGCTATATGATATAATATATCATATTTTCTGGTGATAAAACTGGAAATAATGAGCAAAATATTTTTAAGCATAGGTGACTGTATGATAGGTAGCGATAGAAAGAATATGTTTTTTAGAAAAGTGGGCGAATTTTCACTGATATTAGTGATGATGTTGGCTGCTCTATTTTCAGTATTTTTCGCATATATGGTGATAACGAGTGATGGAAGCAAGGAAGTTTTAGCAGATGTCTCTCATGAAGCAGATACTGGTGGTTCTTCTACGCTGAGGACATATAAGATAACGGTGAATTTGATCGGGCCTAGCTCAGTAAAGACTGATGAGGAGATCACCATAAGAGACTCAGAAGGGAATACAGAGACTGGATTAAATGGTGCTAGCATGATTACTCAGTCGGCCAATGGAGGCGGCTCATGGACTATATCTAATAGGAATGTAGGCGGTGATTTAGGAAATATAGGTAGTGATAATCTATATGAGGTGCAGAACTATACATCTAAAGTGTCTTATAGAGAAAATGCAAATGTTAGTATCATCTATACTGTGAGAAAATTCGATGTAGATATAAAATTAAATCTGCCGTCAGATGCTACAGAGGTGCAGAGTGAACCTAAGGCTGCTACCATAGAATATGGGGCTAAATACTATCTGCCTGATCTGAAGTCAGATAGTGAAAAATATACATTCGATGGATGGTATACATATTCAGACTTTCGCGAAGCTAGCCGGGTGAATTCTAGTAGCGTGAGTATCACTAGCGATACTACCTTTTATGCCAAGTGGGTGCTAGCAGATAGTGCGTATGCATATTTTTATACATATCCTACAGGAATAGGTAGCTTGTCCACTAGTAGCGTGATGGCATACGATGTATATGAACCGGTGAGCTACGCAACTAAAACATATAGGGCTACTGCATGGAATCCTACCAGCGTGGTGGATGGTGCAGGGCAGGAATACACTTTCAGTCATTGGGCTAGGACGAGTCCTACAGCTAGTGTGTTTTCATCATCTAGCACGATAGCTATCACTTATGATGATGCTGTAGCTGGGAAATATTATCCAGCGGCTAATGTGTTCTACGCGGTGTATAAGCCGAGAAATTATAAAATCATGGTTAGAGTGCCAGAAGAGAAAGGGGTGTCCGCTAGTGATATTTCTATAGAAGGCGCTACTACCAGTGGAACTACTACTATAGGTGGGGAAAAGTATGTGTATGGATATCTGCCAGTAGGAGTGGAGTTCTCTCCATATGATGATATCAAGGTGTCTGGAATAGATGATAGCAAGGGATATAATTACGGCGGAATGAACTACTATTCTTCAGGCGTGAGTAGCACTGCTACCCTTATGGGAGCGGGGGAAAGCATTACTCTGCCTAAAGAGTATGATGGTATGCTGCATGAAGTCAGTGCAGATATAGTCTTCGAGCCGGCACTAGAAGGTAAGAAAGGGGATATCTATGTATACTATGACGAAGATAACCAAAATGAAGTGGAAGTGCTGGTATTATCAGCTTTCACATTCGGAGAAGATTTAGATTTATATAGTATAAGCGAGCTGAGTGATATAACTACGGGTGATTTTAAGTGGTTCTCATCTGCTAGAAATGGTGGGACTAAATACGAGAGAGGTGAAAAAATTCCTATCACAGACCCTACCACTCAGACCACGCCTACCGTGAACCCCTTCAAATTACAGCCGATGGTGTTTTACGCCTATTTTTCAGAGGTGGATATAGAGGAAACTATAACTTATTCAGTGTCTATTAATATACCTAATAGTGCAGTGTTAGTAAAATATGGTGATTTGAATTATATTAATAGTTATCTTGACTTATTAACTGAAGATGGAGAAGAAATTATGATATCTTCCAACAATATCCTTAGAACTGGTCAAAATGATTATAAAAGCGAGTCGGGATATAAATCCGGCGAAAGCATATCAACACATATGAATTTACCAAAATTTATATTAGAGTATAGAAAGGGACTTTCATGGTTTTGGTCGAAATGTGATTTAGTTGGATATGTGGAAGAAGGGGATTATGACCTGACTAAAATATATCACGCTAGTAGCGTGGTGACTAAGGATTTAGTTTTGGTGCCAGTATTTGCAGATATAGATGATGGATACTATATCAGAATAGATACTAATGATGCTACTGGCTGGCAGGCTGGAAATGATATAGGTGATTACAGGCATAATGATGAGACGATTCTCGGCGGTGATTACTCAGTGTATGCGTATAGCACTAGTGGTCAGTCAGGGAAAGGATTCATGGAAGATCTTAGACTGCCAGTGCCTACTAAAGGAAGCACTAAATTCATAGGCTATGAGTATAAAGGGGAGATGGTCACAGATCATAATGGATATTTCATAAACAGTATATTCGATGAAAGTAATTGGATTTTCAAGGTGACTATAGATGCAGTTTATAGTAATGGAACGCTGCCTATTACATTCACTAATCATAATATTGGAGCGGCTATATCATTTGATGTAGAATATGTCTATGTGGGAAGCTTTGGCGGAGAATTCGAGGAAGCTATCAGTGTAATAAATGAAGTTTTAGCACCTAAGGCGTATAATCCAGAAACGGGAAGAGAATTAGAATTCACTGGATATAAATATAATGGGAATATATATAGTAAGAATGAAATTTTTACTGTGAAGTCATATATGCCTTCTCCAGATGGAGTGGGCCAAAAAGATTATAATTGTCTAACTGATTATTTTCAGTCTCAATATGAAAAATATGGAACGCTAACATTTGAATGCGTTTTTGAATCTGCTGAGTTATATACAGTAATAAATAAAATAGATGAAGCTTATGGATATTTTAAAAATAGCAGTATTCAGAGTCTAGCTAATGCGGCTACGACTAATTTCTTTTATGTGAATTTGCCAGAGGGGAATAATTTCACATACGGAGATATATATTACTCTGGAACATCATTCAAGGGGCTGCCTGAAGTGACTGCTACTGGAGATTATAAATTCTTAGGGTGGAAGGATGTTCAGTTTAGCACTGCAGCTTATGTCACTAATGATAGCGTGATTACAGGAAATGTAGAATTAGTGGCGCAGTTCATATCTATAGAGGTAGAAAAACCTGAAAATGATGAAGTGGCAATAAGGCTTTTCATTGACGGGGAGTTTTATAAGCAAGAAATAATAAAAACTACTACGGATGCAGAGTTGGGAACGCCTAGCGAAGAATACTTTAATGAAAGCCAAATATTCAATGGTTGGTTCGCGAGAAAGGCTGATGTGAATTCTGATAGATTTGGATACATAGATGTTTCTGAAACTGAATACGATTGGTCGGATGCTATACTAGAGATGGATGCGAGCTTCGTGAATATTTATCATGTGAAGTATGATATCAATGAAGGCGATGGCGAGTATGAGTTATTAGAAGATTATATTACTACTAATAATCTGCAGCACAGATTAGAAGATTATATAGAAGTGAAAGGGGATGCGAGGTTCCCGGACATTTACGCTCTGTCTAATCCTGGGACAGCGGAAGAGAAGATAGAAAACAGGATAGAGATAGGCGATATATTAGTTTTCGATAAGAAGACTAAGGAGCTAGTGGAAGTATCTAAGAGTGAAGATAGCATAAAGAGTAAATACTTCGTGAAAGATTATGAAGAGGCTAGCGGCTATGATTACTTCAAGTTCATGGGGTATTCTAATAGTTCTTCGGGCAGGATGATATCTGTCAGCGATAGAGAGCCGGAAGCTGCTAATGCTACATATTATGCTATATGGCAAAAGCCGTTCGAGTTCAAGTATGTAGCTGTGGCTGACGGCGAAGAAGTGGAAGGCGCGGTAGAGTTCGAGAGCTATGCGCATTACGGATTTTTAGGATATAACTATGAGTTTGAGTTTGATACTGCTAAGGCTAGGATAGGGAATGATACTGCATACTTTTCTATAGATGGACAAACTATCACTTATGATGTGGTAGATGATTTCTACGGCATATATGAGATAGAAGAAGAGATGGAAGGGGATCCGTATAGTAATAGTGATAACTATGCTTTCAGTGTAGATATAGAGGCATGGAATGTGGAAGGAAATGCTAGAACGCTGAACATAGTGATAAATTTACAAGCAGTGTATCAAGTAATTTATGCATCAGAAGCGACTTATGGCGTGGTTATGCCAGTGCCTACTAGGCAGCTACCTGGCGGAGAGGTAGAGCTAAGATATAGTGGCGTGGCGACTGCTGGAGGCAGGACATATGCGTTAGAAAAAATGTATTGGACTAGTCCTAAGTATAATAATGGGGCGATGAACATTATAGTGGACTGGACAGACATATCTCACACGGAAGAGTGGTTCAATTATCCTAATTCTGGAAGGTTTACTATAAATACTCCAGACGGCAATGATGCAGGAACGGTTTATGTATATGCTGTTTGGAAAGAGGTGCTAGTGCCAGTGGTGCTAGAAATTTCGCCTAGTGATGGTAGCTATGGTGAGGCTGTGGTTTACAGGGCTGACGGCTCTGTGGCTGAAAAGCGGGAGTTTGAGGGATTAGACGGATTATATTACGGCGTATCTCCTAACGAGAACTTTACTGTAAGAATCAATCCTATGACATCTGGCATAGGTGTAGTGGCGGGATCTATCTACACGTTAGATAGGTCTAGCGCTGATAATGTTAAGCAATATAGGGATATTTTTGATATATTTGTGAGAGAGTTCACTGCGGTGATGCCTAAGGCTTTTGCGGGGCTAGAAGTAGGGTTCACTTTCGCGACTATTCACGATATCGATATAAATATTTATACCACTGATTTTCAAGATGGGTTAGTCACTTCGCTAGGAAATCAGGTGTTTATGATAGTCAATAAAGAGAAAGTTCCTGTAGTTCATGGGTTCATTCACCAAACTACATATGAAAGTGTAATTCCTTTCGATGTGCTAGGCTCAGTGGTTTATGGCATAGACGGGTTCCCTTACACTATCAAGGCTTTTAATATTTATTACAAGGGGACGGAAAATTTAGCGTTCGATCCTATACTTATAGACTCACTGCCTTATTTCTTCGATTTTACTATTTTAACTGATTATTCTATAGATGTGATAGTGGAAACTACTAGACCAGATTTATTAGATTTCGAGTTTGATTTAACTGTGGGCGAGAATGGTAGAATCAATAGATATACGCATTTAGATAATGACGAGATCATTACCGTTAAGCAAGGTAGTAATTATGTTTATCAAATTTATCCATATTCTGGATACGCTATCGATCAATTAATCATAAATGGTGAAATGATAGATCTTGGTGGCGAACCTGGTCCTTATTATGGGATTTTGACAGATATTCAATCAGACCAAAGCATTTTCGTTTCATTCATTGAAAGCGATAAGTTCACAGTTTCTACTTCTACTAATGCAGAAGGTGAAATTTATGTTTATAATAGTGTGGCTTATGAAAATGACAGAGTCCGTTTCGTTTTATCTCCTATCACTGGGGCTAAACTGAAAGAAG
>CAYJMU010000027.1:0-2741 GCA_964371605.1 uncultured Lachnospiraceae bacterium | reverse complement strand
ATAATGGTAATGAAGTGATTCTAGAAAGTAGCAATTCTTTCATTATGCCAGCTGGCAACGTGACTATTTATGCTGAGTTTGAGTATATCTACTATGATATCAGTTTAGTTAAAATTTTACCTGACGCAGACTTGAGTGATGATTTATTTAATTTCTATCTGTCAGACAGTGAAGGTAATATTATAGCAGAAGCTAATGATGATACTGTGGGCTCTAGAGTGGCAAGATATGGTCAAAAATTATTCATTACTTATGACCTGAAAGAGGGAACAGGTATGGACAACCCTCAAGGCGATGATTATTCTATCGACCTAGATGGCGTCACTGCTAATAATAAGAAAGTTTATAATTCAAGATTATTTATGCCAAATGAAAATTTAGAGATAAAAGTTTCTCTTACTAGAAGAGAGTATACTATTTCTATAGCTGACGCGGCTAATGGTGCTGGGTTCGTTAGAGAAAGTGGCCAAGATTTAGAAGAGGGCATAAGTATAAGCAGGGAAGAAGTAAGCCTTGTGTTTAAGCCTCAGCCGGGATATAAATTGACAGGGTTAACTATAGAATCTACTCGTGATAATTATAGAGCGGAAGAAACTATAACTAGCAGTCAAATAACTACAGACGGATTTATTTCTAGTTTATATAAATTATCTATAACTGAATATGAAGAAGCAGCTCTGAAATCTTTCCATTTTTCTGGAAAGTTTATAATGCCTATGAGCGATGTGGTGATTACACCTATTTTCTCTAGATATAAAGTTAAGCTTATAATCAATATAGATAATTCAACAGATTCTAGCGAAATAGGAAGCGGAACATATACTCTTCATCAAGATATAAACAATATCTATGCTATGGATGATGTTAGGTTCACGCTAACTCCTACTACTAATTCTTTCGGGACTGGCTCATATATTCATTCTATGAAGCTTACAGATTCTATAAACAATAATCTAGAAGTGATAGATGACTACATTCCTAATATTAGAAATAGAAATGAAATAAGTTCATTGATATATTATGATTTATATAAAGATGTGGAAATAACTGTATCCTTTTTAAGATATAAATATGTGGATGCGTCAGTGACTAGCACAGATGTGTCACCAGAAGATATAATAGCACTAGACGCTATCAATCTGTCGCCTATAGGTAAAGATTATTATAAATATGGCTATAGCGCTGAATATTATATGGAAATTACTAATAGCACATTTGAAATCACTAGCGTGAAATTAAATGGTGAAGAAATTCCAGTAATTAATAATAGAATTACTATAGATTCTATGGTGATAGATTACACTCTAGAAGTAGAAATATCATATATTAGATTTAATATCACTACCGAGATAGTGACCACTGATGCCCTCATAGAAAATGAAGAAGGCGGAAGTGTGACTCCTAGACAAATCACCTTAAAATATTTAGAAAGCACAGAAATAGAAGTGCTGGCTAAAGAAGGGTATAATGTAGATGGAGTTTATATCAATAATGTTAACTACAATCTAGTGGACAACAAAATAATTATAAATGAAATCAAGCAAAACTTAACTATAAGAGTGGTGTTCGAGTCTATTAAATACACAGTCACTATAGAAGTGGGTGAAAATGGAAGCGCTAGTGCGGAAGAAATGTATATTAAGCACGGCTTTGACGCAGATATCACATTCATAGCAGATGCAGGATATATGGTAGCTGAAGTGCTAATAGATGAAGTTCTTCAAACTATAACTGAAAATGAAAGAGAGTTAAATTTCACTGCTGAAAATATAGTAAAAGATATTACGGTAAGAGTGGTATTCATGCTATATATGAAACCAATCATTCCAGAAGGTGGAATTTATTATATAACTGATGAGTACGAACTTCTATGGGTGAATAATGAACTCAATAATGATAGATTATTAGAATCGCACTTCGTGGTTGCTAATGATTTACCTACAGAGTCAGCTAATCTAAGTAATATAGAATGGGTGGCAATGGCTGTAAATAGTGAGTTTAATGGTATATTTGATGGTAATAATAAAATAATTAGCGGACTAAATTTCTCTAAAAATGATATAAACAACAATGTTGGTTTATTTAGTAAAATAGGCAGCAGTGGGGTGGTTAGAAATGTTTATCTAGCAGGCATAAATATAGATGTGACTATAGATAAAAACTTAAACATTGGCCTCATAGCAGCAGAAAATAGCGGCAGAATAATAGAAAGCGGCATTATTAGAAGTTATTATTCAGTGGTAGACACAGTGATTAATGTAGAAAGCGGCACATCCGCTGGAAGTTATACTGTAAATGTGGCGGCGATTTCTGCTATAAATCGTGGTGAAATAGAATTAGCTAGCTCGTTTACTAATATTGAATTTAATTCAGGTAAAACTGACGTCATATTTAATATAGGCGGGGTAGCAGCATACAATTATGGGAATATTAAATCTTCATTTAATTACGGCAACTTCAATGTTCTAGGTAAAACTGGTAGCGTTGGTGGCGTGGCAGGTGTGAATGAAGGTGGAAATATAATAGATGTTTATTCTAATACTAATATAGCATTCGCATCTAATATGAATGCACTAGATGTTTATGATGCTAATGTATCAGGCATAGTAGGATACTTCTTGTTAGGTAGAATAGAAAACAGTGTAAATTATGCTGAATTATCTTCTACATATAACAAAACTTATCATACGGCTAGATTCGCATCAGAAAGTTTATATGAAAATAATATCAATGCTTACTCG
>CAYJMU010000026.1:4125-11112 GCA_964371605.1 uncultured Lachnospiraceae bacterium | reverse complement strand
ATTGATCATAATTAGATCTTTTGGTCTTGTCACTGAGAGTTTCATATGCCTCATTTATTTCTTTGAACTGTTCACTCGCTTTAGGATTATCCTTGTTTAGATCAGGATGATATTTTTTAGCTAATTTTCTATATGCTGATTTTAGTTCATCATCATTAGCTGTTTTTTCGACACCTAAAATGTCATAATAATTTTTACTCATTTTTCACTCTCATTTTTTCTTATTTCATACTTTAGCGGCAGAACTATTTTCATATCTGCCGCTATAATATAATTTTTTTTATTTTCCTGCTTCTGTGTAATCAGCGTCTACTGTTTTACCTTCTTCACTTCCGCTTTCTCCGCCTGCAGCTTGGTCAGTTGGATTAGCGCTTTGGTATAATTTAGTGAAAACTTCATTACTAGCATTAGTTAGTTTTTCAAGTGCTGCTTTCACTACTGCCACATCTTCACTTTCAAAGTCTTTTTTAGCTACTTCTATTTCTTCTTCTAATTTTTTCTTTTCTTCTTCAGAAATTTTGTCGCCATTTTCTTTTAAAGTTTTTTCGATACTGAACACGAAGTTATCTGCGCTATTTTTAGTATCAACTAAATCTCTTCTCTTCTTGTCTTCTTCTGCGAATTTTTCCGCTTCTTTCACAGCTTTTTCTATTTCTTCTTCTTTCAAATTAGTGCTAGCTGTAATAGTGATTTTTTGTTCTTTATTAGTTCCTAAGTCTTTAGCACTTACATTTACTATACCGTTAGCATCTATATCAAATGTCACTTCTATTTGAGGCACCCCTCTAGGAGCTGGTGGTAAATCTGTAAGTGAGAATCTTCCTAATGTTTTATTAGCTGATGCGAATTCTCTTTCACCTTGAAGGATATGAATATCCACGCCTGGCTGGTTATCGCTAGCTGTAGAGAAGATTTGACTCTTCTTAGTAGGGATAGTAGTGTTTCTATTGATCAGTTTAGTACACACTCCACCTAAAGTTTCTATACCTAAGCTTAGTGGCGTCACGTCTAATAATAATACATCTTTCACATCTCCTGCTAAAACGCCGCCTTGAATCCCTGCGCCGATAGCCACACATTCATCTGGGTTAATACCTTTATAAGGTTCTTTTCCCATGAAGTTTTTAAGTGTTTCGAACACTGCAGGTATACGGCTGCTGCCACCTACTAGAATCACTCTTTCTATATCATTTTTACTTAACTTAGCATCCTTGATAGCTGCCTCTGTTTTTTCTAAAGTCATTTTCACAAGATCTTCAGTGATTTGGTCGAACTTAGCTCTAGTAAGATCATATTCCATATGCTTAGGGCCTGTAGCATCTGCTGTGATGAATGGAAGTGAAATAGTAGTTTTAGTAGAATTACTTAAATCTATTTTAGCTTTTTCACTAGCTTCCTTTAATCTTTGCATAGCCATTTTATCTTTACTTAAATCTATACCGTTTTCTTTTTTGAATTCTTCTATTAATAAGTTAGTGATTCTATCATCGAAATCATCACCACCTAATCTATTGTTTCCTGCTGTGCTTAACACTTCGAACACGCCATCCCCGATTTCTAGCACGCTCACATCGAATGTACCACCGCCTAAATCGAATACTAATATTTTTTGGTTAGCGTTTTCTTTCTTGTCTAATCCGTATGCTAATGCTGCAGCAGTAGGCTCATTTATAATTCTAAGAACATTTAGCCCAGCTATTTTACCCGCATCTTTAGTAGCTTGTCTTTGGCTATCTGTGAAGTATGCTGGCACAGTGATTACTGCTTCAGTCACTGGTTGTCCAAGGTAGCTTTCAGCATCCTTTTTAAGTTTTTGTAAAATCATCGCACTGATTTCTTGCGGCGAATAATCTTTACCATTTAATGACACCTTTCTATCAGTTCCCATATCTCTTTTAATACTCATGATAGTATTTTCACTATTAGCTACTGCTTGTCTTTTAGCTACTTTACCCACTAATCTTTCACCATCTTTAGTGAATGATACCACGCTAGGCGTAGTTCTATCTCCTTCGTGATTAGCTATTACTGTAGATTCTCCACCTTCTATAACTGCCACACAGCTATTAGTAGTTCCTAAATCTATTCCTATTACTTTTCCCATAATTTTAATTATCTCCTTTTTTTGTCTTTTACTTTTTATTTATTTTAACTAGGGAATGTCTTAATATCTTTTCCCCTCTCTTAAAGCCCTCTTGAAGCTCTTCTAAGATTATATCATCTTCCACGCCTTCCACACATTCAGCAAATAATGCATTGTGTAAATTTGCATCGAATTTTTCATCCTTTGCTTTGATTCTCTCTACGCCCATATCACTTAAAATCTTCATTAATTGAGCGTTTAATGCCTCGAAGCTTTTAGCCATAGCTGAATCTTTTTCTATATTTTTACTCGCGCTATGAAAGGTGTCCAGTAGTGGCAATAACTCTACTATCGCTCTATTATAACCTTTTTCATAAGACGTCTTTTCGCTTTCAATAGTTCTTTTTCTATAGTTATCGAACTCAGCTTGAACCTTTTGAGCTAACAATAAGTATTCATTTTCATCATGCTCGTCTTCGATAGTTTCATTGATTTCTATTTTTTCATCTTCTAAATTTATATCTTCATCCACTTTCTTCTTGCCCATATCAATCCTCCTTGTTTTCCGATAATTTATTTAAAGTCTTGATTTCTGCTACTATATATTTTAGTGCAGAACTTAATTTCAAATAATCCATTCTTTCTGGTCCTATTACGCCTATGCTAGCCACATTTTCGCCATCAACATTATAATTAGCCTTGATGATAGAACAATTTTTCAATTCTTCTCTTTCGTTTTCTTTACCTATGATGATTTCTAAATCGTCTTTTTCATTACTACCATCTTTGAAAATATTTTCTACATTTTCAGCGTCATCTAAGAATGTTAAAATCGTTTTAGCATTTTTCATAGAGTTATACTCTGGTTCATTTAAAAGCTTGTTAGTTCCTGTTTTGATTATTTTAGTTCGGTTCACTATTTCATTTAAACCAACTAAAACGCAACCTATTACATCTTTAAAATCATTTAATTTTAGTTGAAGAGTCCTTAACCCCTCTAACATTTTATTTATGGTTTGCCCCTTGTAATTCATAGTCAGCATATTCGCCGCCTCTACGCAATGCTTATCTTCTATCTCGCTTTTCAGATCTATAGTGGTATCTATTATACCGCTTTTAGTGCTAATAAGAACTATCCCCTTCAAACTAATAAGTGTAATAATCTTCACAGACTCTACTATCAAATTTCCGTAAGTCTTCAAAGAGAACACTGTAGGATAATTTATAGTTTCTGAAATTTTTTCAGTAAGTTTTTCTATGATATCATTATAATGCTCACTCTTTTCTCTAAACATTTCTTTCACTATGCCTAAATTATCTTCAGTAAACTCTGCTTCTTTCATGATGCTATCTACATAATATCTATAACTTTTGCTAGTAGGAACTCTGCCACCACTAGTATGAAGCTGTTTCAGATAGCCCATAGCCTCTAACGAATTTAATTCATTTCTAAGCGTGGCCGTAGAACAATTTATATCCATATTATCGAAAATTTTACCACTAGTTATAGGGCTAGCAGAATTTATATATGCTTCCACCGAACCTAATAGTATAGCTTTTTTTCTTTCACTTAATGAATTATTTTCTTCCATAGAATCTCCATAATTTAATAAAACAATTTCGACTTTTTCCTTAGCACTACTTAGAGTGCTAGCAATCAACGATTTCGATTGCTAATGTATTATACTATTAATTATATGCTCTGTCAACTATTTTATGCCAAAATTTTTAAAAATTATTTAAATCGAAAAAAAGAGCGATATATCGCTCTTTTTCTTCTTTTTTTTAGATTATCTAATTTCTAATTTTTCTTTTATTTCTCTGAATTTAGCTAAATCTTTCTTTTCTAAATAATTTAATAATGCCTTTCTAGCGCCTACTAACTTTAATAGTCCACGACGAGAATGGTTATCTTTTTTATTTATTTTTAAGTGTTCAGTGATGTGCTTGATTCTAGCTGTTAGTAAAGCTATTTGCACTTCTGGAGAACCAGTGTCACCTTCTGCTCTAGCGAATTCTTTAATAATTTCATTCTTATTAACTTCCATTTTCTTTCACTCCTTTCTAAAATTCAGTCATAACCAAGCTATCGAATGTGAAAGTATCTTCTTCGAATAACTGAGCTAAGCTACGAAAAGGATTATAGCAGATAATAGTAGCTTTGTCAATAATTTTACAATAAAAAAAATGGAGAACCCTCCATTCTTTTTATTGTAATAAATTTCCTGATACAGTGCTTACTACCCTTAGTATATTTTCTTGAACACCTGTTAGTGCATTTATATATACATAGTAAGTGTAATTATTCATAGTAGCTTCGAACTCATAACATAATAGGTCTGATTTATATTCTACTGGTATGATAGATAATCTAGCGTTTACCACTTCTAACATACTACTAACTTTAGCTTTAGCTTCTTCTTCTGTTAAAGCAGCTTTATCTAAATCTCTTTCGCTTTTATTATAAGCGTAGCTTGTAGCTTCCCACCCTATGATGCTGCCATCATCAGTAGATACTTTAAGCTTAATCATCTCTGGATAAATAATTACGCCATCAATGCTCGTCGTGATATTTATATATGCTATATTATTCACCTTAGTTCCCCATACCACTTCCATATTTTCTAAGCCTTGCTTAGCGGCGAAGTCGAGGGCAATTTGATTACACTCTTCTAATTCTAAATTATCTATATTGCTGCTTGCATAACTAGAAAACGCTATTAAAAATCCACCTCTTTGAGATATTTGGGCATATATTTTTTTATTAGCCGTAGTAGTTAATTCGAAATTATAAACTTTTATCTTGGCATTCATTAGTCCTAAAAATTTAACATCACTTATATTTTCATCACTGAAAGCTTGCGTCACTATTTCTGTGGCTTCTGTTTCTGTCACCTCACTAGTAGCAAGTCCTTTCACTTCTTGATTCATCATACTATCACTAAATGGCCCATCATATATAAGAGTAGGATATTCTACACTAGGGTCCTGCATAGTCCCAAAAGTCGTGCTTATATTACTAGCATCGAAATCTTCTGATATATCATCTAATATAGAATAATCTTGCTCTAAATTCATAGCGTAGTCGTTTAATACTTTTTGAATATATAGTGATACGGTATGAAGCTCATTTAAACTATTTCTATCCGCTTCTGTGTAAACTTCTCCTTCTGCACTCTTGTTCATCAGGTAATAGCTAAACCCACCTAGCTGATTAACAAAGGCAGTAGTGTCCTGAATAGATGTGTGAGATAATGGCAGCCTTGATAAATTAGAGCTGGTTTGCTCTGATTGTTGCCAAAGTTCGTAAAACAATTTTTCTTCTGCTTCACTATCATTAGTCACCACGGCTTTAGAAAGTGATACTTCTATATTGTTAATATTCTGAACCAGTTCATAAAAGCTTCTCTCATATACATTTTCTAGCGACCTAGAATAATTAATTCTAGTAAGCGTGCTAGTGACCAGTCCCGTTCCTAATATACCGACCACTAAAGCAAAAGCAATAATGCTAGCCGCCACCATACCTCTACTACTTCTCTTTTTACTGAGTTTTTCTGCTTTAGCCACATTCGCTTTCAGCTTGATATAATCTGCTCTATTTTTCTCTATAGATTTAACTTTTTGATCATCGTCTATCAGCATTATTTTAGATTTTTCACTTTCCGCGGATGAGCCGCTTTGTGGCAACGGATCTACTTTTATCTTCTTAGTAGTTTTGATTTTTTTCTTTTCCATATTTCCTCCTCATTTTTTTAAATAGCGAATACGTGTCTACCTATAGTCACCACTGTTTCTCTAGAAAATATCCATGCACTTTCAGCTGTAGCAGGATTATAATAGAATAAACAACCATATGATGGATCCCATCCATTCATGCAGTCTTGAGCAGCTTCATAACTAGTAGAGTTCGGCTCTAGATCGAATTGTCCATCATGCAGTGCTGTGAAAGCCCATGGCTGATAGATAACGCCTTCTATAGTGTTCGGAAACTCTGGACTCTTTACTCTATTTAACACTACTGCGCCTACTGCCACTTGACCTACATATGGCTCTCCTCTGGCTTCAGAGTGAATGAGTTTAGCCATTAGATATAGATTACTATTAGCCTGCGTATTATCTGTCACGCCTATAGTGTCTGCTGTAGTCACATCCAGCACGCCTGTTTCATCTAAATCATTGTCACGCTGAAAGCTTCTGATAGCGCTACTAGTTTCATTATCAAACACTCCGTCTATCTCTCCTTCATAATAACCTAGCGAAACCAATTTAGCTTGTAATACCATATTGTTCACATTTTCAGGAATGATATCATTAAATTTTAATGAAAAATCATTGCTTGCGAATCCTGTAAAAATAGTGGCTAGAGCTACTATTCCTGCCAGCAAGGTATATACTATGCCCGTTCTTCTTTTCTTCATACTTTTCCTCTCCTTTTAAAAAAACTGATTAATTATTTCTTCTATTTTACTTTTATATACAATATTTTTAGAATTTGTAAAACATAGTGGCGGATACATCACGCACCACCAGTTATCGCCTGAGTGATCGCCTAGCTCTATTATGAGCGCGTCATAATACCCTTCTTCTACCACATAACCATCATATTCTCTGATCGGAAAGTATTCACTAGTTAGGTGCAAGTTAGATTTATAATCGAAATTATTTTTTTCTAGATGAATATCTACCTTCTCTTCTACGACTTTTTCATTATCTTTTATAATGCGCTCTACATCTTCCTTGCTTTCACTATAAGCTAGTAGCGGAGTAAAATAATCTACCACTATATTTTTTATTTCATACTTAATGCTTTGGTCTTCTAGCGAATTACTATTAGCCCTTATATGTAAACGAATAAGCTCTTCATTATTTATTTTACTACTTCCGCCAGAAATATTTATCCC
>CAYJMU010000026.1:0-4115 GCA_964371605.1 uncultured Lachnospiraceae bacterium | reverse complement strand
ATAATAAGAATACCATCACCGCTGCTAAAAACACAATTATCAAATTCTTCATAAAAAAAGTATTTCCCACCCGCGAAAAAAAAGACATAGTATTTTAGCGACACTATGCCTATTTTGTAATCTTTTATCTAAATACGATGATTTTTTCTCTTGCTGAAAGTGGGAATTCAAGATTTGGATTTTGCTTAGCCAAATAGTCTTCTTTCACTTTACACATTTTAGCCGCTTCCCAAGAAGTCATCCCTTCTGATCCGAAGTAAATTTGGAGCTTAGTAGCTTCTACTATTTCTTCACCTATCATTTCCGCTTTACTTAAAAGAGCATCTCCTTCTTCTGATGTAGCGTCTAAGAAGAAACTAACAGAGTAAGTGACTAACACTTCTTTCCCTCTTAATAGTTTATAGTCAATGCTAGAAAGGACTACATCTGCTAAAAGAGTAGCATTTTCAGAAATGTTTGCAAATGGCACTTTTTCACTGAAAGGTATTTCCGCCTCTATACTTTTTACAGTATTTTCATCATCATACACTTCATACACTATGCTGGTGTAGCAAATACCTTCCACTAGCACATCATCAGTGCCTAGTTTTTCTACTCTGCTTACCACTATTCTTTCTGCTGAACTGCCTAATAGTTCTTTAATAGGATTTTCTTCGCCAGCATCTATAGAGCTAGACAGCGCAGTTTCATAGCTTGCAGTAGCATGACTAGCTAACTTCTTAAAGCTATTGAACACTAAATTCATTTCATATTTTTCAGCATATGCATCCACTGTGATTTCTTTCATCACTTCTTCAGTAGCTACATAGTTCACTAGCATCGGAAACTTGATAGTCATTTCACTTTCTTTTTCTTTCACATCTATGGCTATATCACTTTCACATATTTCTAGACTGCTGATAGCGTAAACTTTACTATTTTCAGTGATATCTTTGTCTTCTATTTCTTCACTGAATTCAAATTTTTTGAAAGTATTTCTAGCTTTTTTCTCGCCATCTTTTTCTACTTCATATATACACTGAAGATAGACTTCACCATTTACTATAAAATACTCGTTTTTACTTTCTATGTTTTTTACTCTGCTCCAAGCATTATAATTTATCACTCTACTAACGCTGCCGTCTACAGTGAATGTATCTTCTATGAATATTCGCTCTAGCCCACCAGCCACTATTTCTTGGCTTAGCATTTCTTCTTTCTTTTCTATCACTACTTCGTCTTCAGGCAAAGTTTCTATTTCATTTTTTAGGAAGATTTTACACTCTACCTCCATCACACTTTTCACTTCGGCGTAGTCAGCGTTCACTGATTTCACATCATTATCTATACTGCTAACTTTAATCACCGCTTCGCTATTAGATGTAATTCTCTCATCTCTGAATTTTCCTGAAAATTGGTTTAGACCTTTAGCTGTGTAGAATACGCCCTCTTCAGTTAGATATAGTACGCTTACGCAAGTTTCTCCTTCATACCTTACTTCGCCATCAGTGATTTCTATCTTAGTAATCACTGGCTTATTGTTAGCACTAATAGGCTTACTCATAGGTGCATTTTCTACAGCATCCACTCTGGTATCGATAGTCATTTGTTCACTGCTCGGCATTATCACATAGTTTTCAAAAAGTTTGTCTTTCATTTTTAGTTCATCCATTTTACTCTCTCCTTTTCTATTATCTATTAGTAGCATATTAATAAAATTATCAAAATATTACCCACTAGCTAATTTTGGTTTAGAAAATTTCACATAACCGCATAGCACTTCACTATAACTGAATGTCTTCACTTAATCATTTTCCTTTACTTTGAAAGTGAAAACGCTATTATATAAATATTCTACTTCTCCTAAAAAAACTTCTTCCTTTCTTCTATTCTTGTTCACCACAATCAGCACATTCATCCCTCTAAGTCTTTCTAATCTATCTTTCACATTAGTAATAGTCAATATATTTTTTTTCATATATTATAATATTAACTTCCCTTTCAATATATGCCTAAAACCAAAAAAAAGAGAAAGATTAATCTTTCTCTTTTCACTACTATGTATTGGGGGGAACACATAGCAGCGGCCAAGTAACTTGGCTCATATATACTAGCACAATATAAAAGCATTGTCAATACAAAATTTAACTTTTTTAGCAAAACTTAAAATTTGTTTTATACTTCAAAGTTTTTTATATTACATCCTCATCTATGACATTTTTCGACTCTACTGAATCTATATTTAGTTCACTATAAGGATTATATGCTTGGTTAGGAATGAACTTAGGCATAATCTTAGCATACTCTCTAGTGCCTGACCCAGCAGGGATCAGTTTACCGATGATAACATTTTCCTTGATGCCTTCTAAGTAATCTACTTCACCTCTAACAGCAGCTTTAGTTAATCCTTCTGCCGCTCTTTGGTATGCAGAAGATGCTAAGAAGCCTTTAGTTATAAGACCAGTATTAGTTATACTACATATGATTCTCTTAGCTGAAGCAGGTGCTCTGCCAGCTTTCAGAAGTTCTCTATTTTCGTCATCATATTCATGAGCTACTACTATATCACCTGGTTTAAATTTAGAATCACCACTTTCTTCTATTCTAACTCTATTTAACATTTTTCTAATCATACATTCGATGTATTTAGGATTAATCTTAACACTTTGACTCGCGTAGATTCCTATGATTTCATTTATTAAATATTCTTGAACAGCTTTAATACCTCTAGTTCTTAAAATATCCGCTGGGAATATAGAACCTGAAGTGAAAGGTGTTCCTGGAGAAACAGCGTCTCCATTAGCCACTTTCAGAATGCTACCATAAGGTAATAAGTAATCTACCTCTAGCTCACCATTCTTCACAGTCACCTTGTCTAGCTTATCTACCTTAGTGATAGTCACCTTACCAGATATTTCACTGATGATAGCTCTACCCTTAGGATTACGCGCTTCGAAAATTTCTTCGATACGAGGAAGACCTGTAGTGATATCGTTCGTAGTCGCAACACCACCCGTATGGAAGTTTCTCATCGTAAGCTGAGTACCTGGCTCACCAACTGATTGAGCAGCGATGATACCTACAGGCTCCCCTATGCAAACAGTCTTGTTAGTGCTTAGATCTTTACCATAACACTTAGCACAAATACCTTTCTTAGAAGAACAAGTAAGAACAGTTCTGATTTCTACAGATTTGATTCCCACGCTTTCTATATATAAGGCAGCTTCATCAGAAATACATTCATTCACTGAAACAATTACTTCACCAGTTTCTGGATGAATAATATCCTTAGAAGCAAATCTGCCATTTATTCGGCTAGCAAGAGTAGCAGCTAATGTGCCATCGCTATAGATAGCTTCTACCGCCATACCCTTGACATTTTCATTATTAACATCGAAGCAATCTTCTTCGGTGATCACATAGTCTTGAACTGACTCTACTAATCTACGAGTTAAATAACCTGCGTTAGCTGTTTTAAGAGCTGTATCGGCTAGACCTTTTCTACCACCACGCGCTGAAAGGAAATATTCGAACGGTGATAATCCTAAACGGTAATTACTCTTAATAGGCACGTCGATTTTCTTACCACTAGTACTAGTAATAATACCACGCATACCACATACCTGACTTAACTGACTAGGGTTCATACGAGCCTTACTAACTGCGATGATATTTAATGGATTAAATTCATCGAAGTTTTCGATAACTTTATTTTTAATATCATCTGTAGCTTTATTCCAGATAGCGATATTCTTTTCTATTTTTTCATCTTCAGTTATTAACCCTCTTCTGAAATGCTTTTCATTTTCAGCAATTACTTTGTTATTCTCAGCGATGATAGCATCTCTATCATCAGGAATATCCATATCGAATAGATTCATAGTCACACCACTGATAGTAGAATATCTATATCCTAATTCTTTGATTTCATCTAAGAACATAGCTGTTCTAGTAGCATTATATTTTAGATAAACTTTCTTAACGATATCACCTAAATCTCCAGCTTTAACCACTTGGTTGATTTCATATTGGAATTCATTCCCAGCTTTAGTTCTGTCTAAGAATTTAATATCTTGAGGAACAGCTCTATTAAATATGATTCTACCTACTGTAGTATCTATTACCTTAGTAAATGT
>CAYJMU010000025.1:5730-11174 GCA_964371605.1 uncultured Lachnospiraceae bacterium | reverse complement strand
AGGCTCATAGATTTGCGATCACTAGCCACAGGCATAAGCGTTAAAAAATGAGTATAGATGCGGCTAAACAGCAGTTGAAAAAAAACGCTAAAACACTTGAAAATTCGGACAAAATATGATATGATTGTCATAGATTTTAAAAAAGGAAATGTATATGTTAAACTTTAAAAGAGTAGAGCTAATCGGCTTCAAAAGTTTCGCTGATAAAACAGTGATTGACTTCAAGGGTGGTATCACCGCCATAGTAGGGCCGAATGGTTGTGGAAAGAGTAATGTCGGATGCGATTAGATGGGTTCTAGGTGAACAAAAGACGAAACAGCTTCGTGGTAATAGCATGCAAGATGTTATTTTTGCTGGTAGCGAAAAAAGAAAAAGATTAAGCTTTTGTGAGGTGACTATTGTTTTAGATAATAGCACTAGAACGCTTGATATTGATTATGATGAAGTAGCTATAGGTAGAAAGCTTTATAGAAGTGGGGAAAGCGAATACCTTATCAATAAGACTCAATGTCGTAGAAAAGATATCATAGATATTCTTCATGATAGCGGTATTGGTAGAGATGGTTATTCTATCATCGGTCAAGGGCAAGTCCAAAAAATCTTGCTTAGTAAACCTATAGAAAGAAGAGCTATTTTCGAAGAAGCAGCCGGCATCAGTAAATATAAGCAAAAGAAGATAGAAGCGGAAAGAAAACTTAATCACGCTAGTGAGAATTTGACTCGTGTGGATGATATTACTAGTGAAGTGGAAAGACAGCTTAAACCGCTAATGGATCAATCTTCTAAGGCGAAAAAATTCTTAACTCTTAGCGAGCAGCTTAAAAAGTTCGAAATAAATAATTACATATATAATTATGACTCAGCTAGTGATAGAAAAGGTGCTATCAGAGTGAGAATAGAGGCTCTTTTAGAAGAAACTGCTACTAGAACTGCTGAACTAGAAAAAGCTATGAAAGATTATGAAGATACTTTCGATGAGTTTACTAATATAGACGAGAAGATGAAAGGGCTTTATGATAAGAAGACTAATCTTCAAGTTAGCCTTGAAAAGAAAAGTGGTGAGAGCGGCATCGTAAGAGAAAAAATTATCATGCAAGAAGAAGAGCTTAGTAGAGTAAGTAGGTCAGTAAATGAATTATCCATTTCACTAGAATCAGCGAAAACTGAAAAGAGTAAAAAAGAATGTCACCTAACTGATAACCAAAATAATATTGAAAGATTGATGCGTGAAATCGAAGAGATCAATGTTAAGTATGGCGAGATCATGAATGAGCTTACCATAGAAGAGTTAGCGGATGAAAATAATCAGAAAGAAATGTTTACTAGCCTTGCTAATCTTGGCGAAAGTAAGGCTGAACTTAGCGCGCTAGAAACAGAACAGAAAATCTAAATGCTCAAAAGTTAGAACTTGAAGAAGTGATAGCAGAAAATGGAATGCTAATAAATGAAGTTTCTAAAGAGAAAAATGAGGGGGAAAGAAAATCTTCAGAGCTTAAAGATAGGCTATCATTTGCCCTTAAAAATTTCAATGAAACTTCTATGATGAAAAATGAGTATGCTAAAAATGATATAGAGTATAATAGCGCTATAGCTAGTTTATCTGCTCGTAAAAAAATGCTTGAAGACCTTATCAATGAAGGCGATGGCTTTTCTAATGCAGTGAAGAAAGTAATAGATGCTAAGAAAGCGAATCATTTAAAGAGTGATTTCGTAGGCGTATTAGCTAACCTAATCAAAGTAGATGAAAAGTTTAATACAGCTATAGAAATGGCTTTAGGTGGAGCTATCCAAAATATCGTCACTAAGAGCGAGAAAGAAGCTAGTGATATAATAGGATATCTAAAAGAAAATAAACTAGGTAGAGCTACATTCCTTCCAGTTAGTAGTGCTAAACCTAGAACGCTTAATCCTAATCAAAAAGCACTTTTAAGCGGAGCAGGTATATATGATATAGCTAGCAATCTTATCTCATATTCACCAGAGATCAAGCCTGTGATAGAAGGCTTGTTAGGTGGAACGGTTATAGTGGAAAATCTTCCTACAGCAGTCAAGCTAGCTAAAGATAGCGGTTATACATTTAAGATAGTGTCGCTGGAAGGTGATATAATCAATCCATCTGGAAGTATGACTGGTGGTAGTAAAAGAGGAAATGCTTCTAGCTTATTAGGTAGAGAAAATGAATTGAAAGAAGTAATAGTTCATTTAGAGAAAATGACTAGAGAAAATGAAGAAAATGCTAAAAAATTAGTAGAAATGAGCAGTAAACTAATTAATCTGGAAAATGAAATCAAAGGCATAAATATAGAAGCTGGAGAGGTTAAGATTAAACTAGCTACTAGCATAGAAAAATATGAAAATTTAGCAGCTTTAAATAAAAGTAATGATGATAAACTCAAGTTAGTTAGTAGTGAATTGTTAACTAGTGATGATAGAAAAATTTTACTTAATAGTGCAATCAATGCCTTAAAAAATGAAAAGCTAAAAGATGATTTAGTTTCTGGCGTGAATGAAAACTTTGAAGAACGTCAAAAAAGATATGCTAAGCTTAAATCTATGAAGGATGAATATAGCGAAAGCAGAACTAATAACCAAATCCAAACTGCTAGTCTAAACAGTGAAATTCTAGCGCTAAAAAATGACCTAAACAGATTAAATGCGTTCATAGAAGAAAATGAAGCTAAGTATGAAGAAAGCATTTTAGCATTAGAAAAAGTAGAAAAGACGCTAGCTACTCTAAACACAAGTATGCAGGCACTTAATAGTAATAAAGAGTATTTACTAGTGAAAAATAAACTAGAAGAAACTAACAATGAACTTGATGCTCAAGAACTTAGAAAGAAAGAACTTCAAGAAAACTTAAAAGTTTTAGAAACTTCTAAACTAACACTTAATAATAAGATTAATAAGTTAAATGATAGAAAATTCTCAGAAGAAATGCAGCTTGCTAAGATAGATGCTGATATTGAAAATATGCAGGAAAGAATATGGAATGCTTACGAGCTTACATATGGAAACTGCCTGGAGTACAAGGTGGAAGATTATGACCACGAAAATGGATTCATAGAAGCAGGAAAACTTTCTAAAGAAATAGAGCGTTTAGGGTATGTAAATGTGAACGCTATCGAAGAGAGTATAGCACTAGAAGAAAGATATAATATGCTAACTACTGAAAGCACAGATATTAAAAATGCTATTAGCGATCTTAACAAAATCATTAAAGAACTAAGCCAAGAAATGCATGTAAGATTCGAAAACGCATTTAGATTAATAAATGAAAGCTTTGACAAAATCTTCAAGGAATTATTCGGCGGCGGTAATGCTAAGTTAGTGCTAATAGATAATGATGATGAAGATGTATTAGAAAAAGGGGTAGAAATCATAGCAGAACCGCCGGGCAAAAAACTGAAAGATATTTCACTTTCAGCATTAAGCGGTGGAGAGCAAGCGTTAACAGCTATATGTATACTATTTTCTATACTTAAGCTTAGACCTATGCCGTTCTGCTTACTAGATGAAATCGAAGCAGCGCTAGATGATGCTAACGTATTTAGATTCGCTAAATATCTAAACAGATTCAGCTCTGAAACTCAATTCATCGTAATCACGCATAGAAAGCCGACTATGGAATTAGCGGACAATTTATATGGTGTGACTATGCAAGAAAAAGGCGTGAGTAATATCGTAAGTGTAAACTTAAGCGATGTAGATTACGCAGAAGCTAAATAAAAAATATAAAAAGAGGGATTTATGAATTTTTTCAAAAAAATAGCTAATGGACTAAAAAAAACAAGGGATAATCTAGCTAATGCTTTAGCTAAAATTTTTCCTAGTAGTGAGATAGATGAAGAATTTTATGAAGAATTGGAATTTTTACTTATCAGCGCAGATATCGGTGCTAATACCTCAGTTGAAATCATAGATAAGCTAAAAAAAGTTATCAAGGCGAATAAACTAAAAAAAGTAGAAGAGGTGAAAGATGCACTTCGAAATATCATATCAGAAATGATTCATACTGAAAGTGAAGAAATTCCTAATCCTAAACTAGTGATGGTAGTAGGCGTGAATGGAGTGGGTAAAACTACTACTATCGGAAAACTAGCTGCACATAATATAGAAAAGAAAAACAAAGTTATGATGGTGGCAGGTGATACATTTAGAGCGGGAGCGAGCGAGCAATTAACTGTTTGGGCGGAGCGTAATAATTGTAAAATAATAAAAAACAAAGAAGGCAGTGATTCTGCTAGCGTGGTATTTGATGGCATCAAAAGTGCTATTAGTAAAAATATAGATGTTTTACTAGTGGACACCGCTGGAAGATTGCATAATAAAACTAACTTAATGGAAGAATTAAAAAAAATAGGAAGAATAGTAGAGAAAGAGTGGCAGGGAGAGCTAGAGAAAATTTTAGTTGTGGATGCTACCACTGGACAAAACGCTATTCAACAAGTAAAACTTTTCGATGAAGCGGTAGGTCTAGACGGAATCATCATGACTAAGCTAGACGGCACTAGTAAAGGCGGAATTTTAATCAATATAGTTCACGAGCTTAATATGCCAGTGAGATTCATAGGCGTGGGTGAAGGTATAGATGATTTGATGCCGTTTGATAGTGAGGAGTTCGCTAAAAGTATTATCTAAAGGAGTGCTATGAAAATATTCAGTATCAGTGATTTACATCTTTTCGGCGATGACATATCTAAAAGTATGGAAATTTTTGGCGGTGAGTGGGAAAACTATATTGAAAAAATCATAGCTGATTGGAATGAAAAGGTTTCTGATGATGATATCGTTCTCATAGCAGGTGATATCAGCTGGGCTATGACACTATCAGCTGCGCTGAAAGACATAGAAAAAATAGGCACTCTTAAAGGGAAGAAGATCATCACAAGAGGTAATCACGATTATTGGTGGTCTAGCATATCAGCTATTAGAAATGCTCTTCCTAATAAAATGTATGCTATCCAAAATGACGCTATCAAGATAGGCGAGTATATATTTTGTGGAGTGAAAGGATATACCGTGCCTGAATATGAGTTCAAAAATGATGAGGCTAAAAAATTATATTATCGTGAGCTAGGAAGGCTAGAATTAAGCCTAAAAGAAGCTAAAAGGAAACAAGAAAATGGGGAAACTATCATAGCTATGATTCATTATCCACCATTTAATTCTAATCTTTATCCTAGCGATTTCACTAATCTGTTTAGTGATTATGGAGTGAAATATGTGGTATATGGACACCTTCATCATAAAAGCAAATCAGAGATGGAGACTGAAATAGACGGCGTAAAATACTATTTGACTAGTTGTGATAAACTTAAGAATAAACTAAAACTAATTACTGAAGGAGAATAAGATGGAATTTAAGCATATAAGTGTTCTATTAGATGAGTGTATAGATAATCTAAATATCAATCCTACTGGCATATATATTGACGGCACGCTA
>CAYJMU010000025.1:0-5720 GCA_964371605.1 uncultured Lachnospiraceae bacterium | reverse complement strand
CGAGATAGTGAAAAAACTTACCACTGGAAAACTTATAGCTTTTGACAAAGACTTAGATGCTATCAGTTTTAGTAAAGAGAAGCTAAAAGAATTTAGCGAAAAAGTGATTTTTATTCATAGTGATTTTAAGAATTTCCGTGAAAAACTAAATGAAATAGGCATAGAAAAGGTAGATGGTATTTTACTGGATTTAGGCGTAAGTAGCTATCAGATAGATAATGAAGAGCGTGGGTTCACATATAAAAATGATGCTGCCTTAGATATGAGAATGGATCAATCGGCTGATATATTCACAGCTAAAGATATATTAAACAGTTATTCAGAAGAGCACTTAACTGATATATTTTATAAATACGGGGAAGAACCTTTTTCGAAACTTATAGCTAGAAAAATAGTTAGCGTTAGGAAGGAAAAAGAAATTAGTTTTAGTCACGAACTGGTGGATATAGTTAGAAGCGTTCTTCCTAACAAAATTTTAAACAAAGGTGGAAATCCTGCTAAAAGAATTTTCCAAGCTCTAAGAATAGAAGTGAACGATGAACTATCTGAGCTTTACGAAACGCTTTTAGAAATGGCAGATTCATTAAATGAAAATGGCAGAATATGCGTTATTAGTTTTCATTCTTTAGAAGATAGAATAGTAAAGCGCGCATTCAAAGAACTTATTACTGGTTGCATTTGTCCTAAAAATTTTCCTATTTGTGTATGCGACCATAAACCTAAGGGTATTATAATTAATAAAAAACCTATACTGCCTAGCGATTTAGAGCTAAATGAAAATAGCAGAAGTGCTAGTAGCAAGTTAAGAGTTTTCGAAAAAAAGATTTAGGAGGAGAATGTTATGAGAGAGAGTGATATTATAGTAGAGCGTGAGATAGATACCAGAAAAGAAGCTAGCGAAAAGCTATATAAGAATGCTAGAACTAGTGAGAATAGAAATGAGCATATCTCGCCTAGAAGTTTCGATAAATTTAAAACTTATAATAATACTAAACTGAAAAAAGAGTATGAAAAATATGAAGTTAGAAAAAGAGCTGCTAAGCCTATACCTAAATCAGATTTCGATGAACTTGAATCACTGAATAAAGATTATGTTCCTATGAAAGAAAGTTTAATATATAAGAAAAAACTTGTTTCTGAAAAAGTGCCGTTTACATTTTCACCTAGAGGGAAAATAGCTCTTGTTACATTCGGCTTTATATTTACGATTTTATCAAGCGTTGCCATATTCAATGCCCTCACTCTAAACTCACTAGGGAAAGATTTATCACATGCTGAGTCACTTTATAACGGCGTTTTTGATAATGTTCAGAAGCTGGCTAATGATGTAGATGATTTGTCTGATATTACTAATCCTAGTGGTGATGGCTTCATAGACGTTGGCGAAATTATAGAAGTAGACACATATGAAATCAAAAACATAAGGACATTCGAAAAGCAAAATAATTTTTATGATAGTATTACTGATTTTCTAAAAAATATGTTCTCTTTATAATAAGCATATTTTAGTTAATATTTTCATATCTTAGTGTATGAAAAAAACACATATTTATAATAATTTTACATTTAAACAAAGGTTAGTAGCCATAACGCTACTTATTACCTTTGTTTTTTTGCTTTTAGGTATTAGGCTCACAGTGATCCAATTATTTAACAGTGAAAATCTACTATCTTTAGCTGTGGAGCAGTGGAGTCGCTCGCTACCTATCAAGGCAGAAAGAGGAACTATATATGATAGAAATGGTGAGGTATTAGCCCTTAGTTATTCGACATATGATTGTTATGTGAGGCCTAGTGAAGTGAAAAGTGAAAATGAAGTGGCATTTGAGCTAGCTAATATTCTAGGACTAGACTATTATGATGTGTTAGAAAAGACTACTAATTATTTATCTAGTGAGCATCTTATTAAAATGCAGATAGAAAAAGATGTGGCAGCGAGAATAAGCGAAAAGAATTTAGTAGGTGTATATCTCACAGAAAATACCAAGAGGTATTATCCAAATGATGATATGCTTAGCCAAATTCTAGGATACACTACCATAGATAATATAGGTCAAACTGGACTAGAATTATATTTCGATGAATATCTAAAAGGGGTGGATGGTGAAAGTATTTCCCAAACAGATATCAATGGTAGAGAACTAAATAACACATTAAGCAGTTATATTCCTGCTATTCCCGGATATGATATCCATCTCACAATAGATGCTAATATACAGAGATTTGCAGATAGTGCTAATAGTCTTATCATGGAAAATGAAAAACCTAAATCATCTCAAATCATAGTGATGGATCCGGACACTGGTGAAATATTAGCTAATTCTATACTTCCTGGCGTAAATTTAAATGATATTCCTAGAGATGATATTGCTGCGCTAAATGAAATGAGTAAAAACTTGACTATAACTGACGTGTATGAACCCGGCTCTACGTTCAAGGTATTAACTACGGCTACAGCATTAGAGCATGAAGTGGTGACTCTTGATACTGAATTTTATGATCCTGGTTATAGAATGGTTGATAGTGAAAAAATCAAGTGCTGGAAGCATACAGGCCACGGTCATCAAACGCTAATTGAAGGCTTAAACAATAGCTGTAATAGCGTATTTGTCGATCTAGCACTTCTAATAGGTGAAGATAGAATGTATCAATCTTTCGATAGTTATGGCTTCGGTGAATATAGCGATATTGACTTTTTCGGCGAGAGTGCTGGAATCATAATGAATGAAGATAGTGCAAAAAATGTAGACATAGCTCGTATGGGATTTGGGCAAGCTATAGCAGTGACGCCGCTTCAAGAGATAACAGCAATAGCTAGCGTGGTGAACGGTGGAAATTTGATGACTCCATATTACACTAAAAAAATAGAAAGTAATATTGGTGAGTTTAGCATAGATTACAGTCCTAATGTTAGAAATACTACGATTTCAGAAGAAACTAGTAATACTATGAATATGATGATGGAAGCAGTTATAGAGCAGGCTAGTGGATATTACGCCTTTCTTCCTGGATATAGAGTAGGTGGAAAAACAGGCACCAGCCAAAAGTATATAGACGGCGCAGTCAGTACAGAAAAATTCGTGAGTAGCTTCGTGGGAACATTTCCTGCTGATGATCCTGAATATATCATATTAGTAGTAGTGGATGAGCCTAGCAGTGGAAATTATTTCGGCAGCATAGTGGCTACTCCATATGCTAAACTGGTGATAGAGGATATCATAGATTATAAAAATTATTTGCCTACTGAAGAAATAAGCGGTGATGAATTATCTAAAGTGATAGAAATGCCTAATTTAGTAGGAAGAAGTTTATCTTCATCTATCACTAGTTTAGGAAGTTTAGGCCTTCAAGTAGAAGTGAGCGGAGAAGGGGGGACCGTCACCAGTCAATACCCAAGTCCTGGCGAAATGGTCTTTAAAAATGCTATTACAGTGCTAAATACTGGCTAAAATTGAGGTGAAAAATGAAAATAAAAGATTATATAAATTTATCATTAATTAAAAATGAAGAAATAACTGGCTTGAGTCATGATTCATTGACAGTGAAAAAAGGGGATATATTTTTCGCTTTACGCGGAGGAGTAGATGGAAATATTTTTTTGCCCGATGTGCTAAAAGTAGAAGCATCGCTAATAGTGACTGATTCTGCTGACAGCTATTTCAAATATAAAAAAATAGCAAATATCCTATTGGTAAATGATAGTAGAAAAGCGATGAGTATATATGCTAAAAGATATTATAATAATAGTAGCGATAAGCTCAAAATTATAGGAATAACTGGAACTAATGGAAAAAGTACATCGGCGCATTTTACTAATGAAATTTTGAAAAAAATGAATATGAAAACTGCGCTACTTGGAACTAGCTATAATGAGATTTTAGGGGTGAAAGAAGAAAGCATTCTTACCACCCCTGATCCTATACTTCTTCACTCATTTTTTCAGAAATGCGTCGAAAAGAATGTAGATATAGTAGTAATGGAGGTGTCCGCTCACGCTATAAAACTAGCTAAAATTTATGGCATAAAATTTCACGCGGCAGCTCTAACTAACTTAGCAAGTGATCATCTAGATTATTTCAGAGATTTAAGCGATTATCAAAACACTAAATTATCATTTTTTTTAGATTATAAAATCAAAAGCATTGTTATAAATAGTGAATGCAAAAAAGGGATTAATATTTTAAAAGAAAATAAAAAAATGTGCTCTAGTGATTTTATGAAAGTTAGTGATATATCTTCATATTTAACTAATAGTGATTTTTCATATGAAAATGAAAAATATAGAGTCAGCATCATAGGAAAAGAAAATATAGAAAATTTATTTTTAGCTATAAAAATAGTGGAGAAATGTGGAATAAATAAAAGCCAAATTTTAGAAGTGATTTCAAACATTAACATGCTGAAAGGCAGATTTCAAATATTAGAAAATTCACCGAAAAAAAATCAAATAATAGTAATAGACTATGCACATACTAGTAGTAGTTATGAAGTGGTTTTGAAGCATTTTTTTGATAGAAAAGCTGAAAAAAAATTGATTGCTATCATTTCTTCGCCTGGAAATAGAGATGAATTTAAGCGGAAAGAAATAGGTGAAATAGCTGATAAATATTCAGATCATATAATCATCACTACAGATAATCCAATGTATGAAAACCCGCTTATAATAGCTAATCAAGTAGCAAAAAATATCACAGACCATACCTATGAAATTATTTTAGATAGAGAAAAAGCGATCAAAAAGATGATGAAGAAGAAAAACTCTATTTTGCTCATTTTAGGAAAAGGTTGTGAAGAATATCAATTAATTGATGATGAAAAAATTCCTTATAATGATGAAATGGTAGTGAGAAAATATTTAGAAAACTAGTAAAAGAGGAAATAGAGAATGTATATATTTTTTTTAAGTTTAACTGTAAGTTTTATAGCGGCGGTACTATTGATGCCGCTACTTATCAAGCTGCTTAAGAAGACAAAGGTAAGCCAGCCGCTACTTGAGTATGTGACTATGCATGAAAAAAAGAAAAATACGCCGACTATGGGCGGATTAATATTTTTGATTCTAATTCCTATTCTGAGCTTGATTTTTACCAGTGGAGAAAGATCACTGGCTATCATTAGTTTAATCATAATGTTAGCATTCGGGTTAGTTGGCTTTTTAGATGATTATCTAAAAGTATCTAAAAAGAACAATGGCGGATTGAGCGCTAAAAGAAAATTTATTTTTCAGTTTATAATAGCGGTAGTTATTAGCGTTTTTTCATATCTAACTAGTGATGTTTCTTCTACTATTAATATTCCATTTTCTAATCTTACTTTTGATTTAGGTTGGGTGTATATTCCATTTTCAATATTTTTCTTTCTAGCGGTCACTAATTCAGTTAATCTTACAGACGGTCTTGATGGCTTAGCGGGCGGAGTAAGCTTAGCATATTTGCTGCCATTTTCCATCATACTCTTGATATCACCACTAACTTTAGAAGTTCAGAATTTAGCTATAGTCAACGCTTGTGTGGTAGGCGTGCTGCTAGCTTATATTTTGTTTAATTCTTTTCCTGCTAGTGTATTTATGGGCGATACAGGGAGTTTAGCGCTCGGTGGTTATATTGCCTGCGTCACTATACTGACTAGAAATCCATTATTATTTTTACTAATTGGTATAATGTTCGTCATAAATTGTGTGAGCGTCATCATACAAGTCCTTCATTATAAACGCACTAAAA
>CAYJMU010000024.1:9177-11235 GCA_964371605.1 uncultured Lachnospiraceae bacterium | reverse complement strand
AGCAGAGCAGATAAAAGATAAAACTTGTAAAAGAAAATATATAGCACTAGTTAGAGGAAGGCTGAAAAATGATGAAGGGGTGATAGATAAAAATCTTATCCGCAGCAAAAAAAACAGGCTGGTGTATGAAGTTTGTTCAGAATATGAAGGGAAAAATGCGGTCACATTATATAAAGTGATAGAGAGATTTGAAAGATATACTCTAGTAGAATTCGAGCTGAAGACAGGACGCACTCATCAAATTCGCGCACATTGTAAATATTTAAATCATACTATAGTAGGCGATAAAGAGTATGGCATAGAGGTGAAAGGGTTAGCAGGGCAGCTTTTACATTCTTGCAGCCTATCTTTAGATGAACCTTCCACTAAAGAAAGACTAGAGTTTAGCGCAGAGCTTCCCGACTATTTTAAAAATTACCTAACCAAAATAAGATAAATTTAGGCGAATAATTTAATATTAAAATCAAAATAATAATGACAAATAGTAAATTTTATGATATAATGGACCCGATATTAATGAAGGAGAAGGGGAAATGCATAATGTGAAATTTAAAAAAATTCTTAATATGATTTCATATTTTGCACTTGTTTTCGTTGCAGCAGCTTTATCATTAGCACTAATATTTCACTCTAGTACTGGAGTATTTGGTGAGATATCTATGATTATAGCTAAAGTGGCAGAAGCACTTGCTTATACAGTGGTAGCAGTTTATGCTTACTTTTATGTTAGAAGTAAAAGAAGTGCTGGGTATAAAGTTTTATACTTTTTAGGCATAGCGTTAGCAGTAGTGTTTTTGATCTTGCCCCTAGTTAAATAATTAATATTTATTTAGTTCGCTGAATTTTAGTAGGTGAAAATAAAACAAAGAAAGGAGAAAAAATTATGAAAAATGTAGACACTAGAAGAATAGTAAATTTAGTTTCATTTTGTGCTTTAATATTCATCGCGATTTCTTTACTAATCGCTCAAGTATTTAACAGCGGCATTATGGCGGATATTGGTGGAATTTTAAGACAAATTTCTACTGCACTAGCTTACATAGTAGTAGCGATCTACGCATTCTTTTTCGTTAGATATAAGAAAAAGATTGGTTGGATGATTACTTATATAGTTAGCACTATATTAGTAGGCGCATTAATAATAGTGCCAGTAGTATTATAATTAGGAGAAAATATGGAATTAAATAAAACTAGCAGAAACATTAAGCTGATAGGTGAAGGCATATTATTGGTAGGCTTTATCACTATGTTTTTTAATGTTTTTAATAAGGTATTTAATTATATTAGTATAGGCTTATTATCAGTTTCATTGATTATTTTCGGCATAAACTATTTCTTAGAAATCAAGGCAGAAAAATTCAGAAATATTGACAGAAAAAAAGAGCTCTTAATGGAACTAAATAAGGAAAATACTGACGCTAGCTTTACACTCGCTGAAGATCTGGAAAATGATGAAAAAAGAGGGCGAAAAGTGATGATTAGAAAATTACTTCTCGGCATCTTAAATATCTTCACAGCTCTATCAGCTATAGCTCTAGTTATATATAATCTAGTAGTATAAAAAAATATTAACGCGAAAAGAAAAAAGGAAAAAATATAATGAAATATGAAAAAAAATTACTCGAAAAAAATAAATTAGAGTTAGAAGTTAAATTCGATAAAGAAGAATGGGAAAAAGAAGTAGACAAGGCATATGTGGCTAATAAAGCTAAGTTTAAAGTTCAAGGCTTTAGAAATGGTTCAGCTCCTAGAAAAGTGATAGAAGCAAACTATGGACAAGCAGTGTTTTTCAATGAAGCATTAGAAGAAGCATACTACTCAGCATTAGATGAAGTAGCAGTGAAAGAAAACTTATTCATAGTAGCTCAACCTACACTAGCTGTGAAGAAAATGGACGAAACAGGTTTAGAGGTGGTAATCACTTGTGAACTTAAGCCAGAAGTTAAATTAGGAAAATATACTAAGCTAGGCGTTAAGAAAGAAGAAATCAAAGTTAGCGAAGTGGAAGTAAAAGCGGAAATCGAAATAGCACTAGATAAAGCTGCTAAATTCGTAGAA
>CAYJMU010000024.1:0-9153 GCA_964371605.1 uncultured Lachnospiraceae bacterium | reverse complement strand
TAGGCGATACAGTGAATCTTGATTTCTGTGGCAAACTAGACGGCGTAGAATTCGCTGGCGGAAAGGCGGACGCATTTGATTTAGTGTTAGGCTCTAAAAGCTTTATAGATACTTTCGAAGATCAATTGGTTGGTCTTAAAAAAGGGGAAGAAAAAGATGTTGAAGTCACTTTCCCTGCAGAATACGGCGAAAAATCTTTAGCTGGAAAACCAGCGGTGTTCTCTTGTAAAATCAATGAAGTAAGAGAAAAAGTAAAACCTGAATTAAATGATGAATTTGTTTCAGAAAGTACAGAGTTTGAAAATGTAGAAGAGTTCAAAGCTTCTATTAAAGCTAAGCTTGAAAAAGAAAAAACTACTAATGAAAAAATCAATTTTGAAAACAGATTATTCGAAGCAGTGAGTGATAATTGTGAAGTGGAAGTTGGCGAAGGTATGATCAGCGAAGAAGTGGAACAATTAGTTAGAACTTTCAGTGAAAGATTAAGAATGCAAGGTATGAACTTAGAAGATTACCTAATGTATACTAACTCGAACTTAGAAGATTATAAAAAATCTCTAAGAGAAGTAGCTGGTAAAAATGTTAAAATGAGATTAATCATAGAAGAAATCATCAAGGTAGAAAAAATCACTATTTCTGATGAAGAAGTTAAAGAACATATAGTTAACTTAGGTGAGAAAAATGGTAAAGTGTTTAAAGATTTAGAAAAAATCATGAAGAGCGAATACAAAAACCAAGTAGCTAGTAATTTATTAATGGAAAAATTTATGAAATATTTAGTGGAAAATAACTAATTAATATAATAAATCAGCAATGATTTGGATAAACTACTCTAAGAAGGAGTAGTTTTTTTATGTTTTTACCGATAGTTTTAGATAAGATTAATAATGACGAAAAGAGTTTCGATATATATTCTAGGCTGCTAGAAGACCGTATAATTTTTTTAAACGGAGAAATCAATACTGAGGTGGCTAGCGCCGTCATAGCCCAACTACTATTTTTAGAGTCTAAAGATAAAGAAAAAGATATTTCATTATATATTAATAGCCCAGGCGGGAGCGTGGATGCAGGGCTTGCTATTTATGACACCATGAATTTAGTTAAGAACAAGGTTCGAACTATATGTATTGGATTATGTGCTAGTATGGCAGGGGTGCTTTTAAGCGCAGGCGAGAAAGGGGAAAGATATAGTCTAAAAAATAGCAGAATAATGCTACATCAACCTCTTGGCGGCGTGGAAGGAAAAGCTAGTGATATAAAGATAGCAGCTGAGCAAATTTTGCTTATTCGCGAAAAGCTAAATGCTATCATGGCTAAAAACACGTCGCAACCTAAAAACAAAGTGCAGAGAGATACAGCTAAAGATTTTTATATGTCAGCAGATGAAGGAAAGGCGTATGGTGTAATCGATCATATATTGGGGGAAGAATGAATAAAAAAAATATAATTTTATCACTAGCCATATCTTCTCTTATCATCGTAGGCGTGCTTTTAGCAGGATATGGGGTTTATCAGTTAAGCTACCCAGTTAAATATGAAGCAGAAATCGCTAAATACAGTGATGAGTTTGGAGTAGAAGAGGAACTGATATATGCTATAATTTCGGCAGAGAGCGGATTTAATGAAAATGCAGAAAGCAGAGTGGGGGCTAAGGGACTTATGCAGCTAATGCCTACGACTGCTGCTTTCGTGGCTTACGATTTATTAGAACTAGACAGCTTTTTAGAAACTGATCTTTATGATGCGGAAACCAATATTATGTTAGGAAGTAGATATTTAAAGTATTTGTTAGATAAATTTGAAGATAGTGATTACGCTATTATAGCTTATAACGCTGGTGAAACTAATCTTTTATCTTTCATTAGAAATGACGAAATAGAAGAAGGGAGTAATTTTACCCCCTTTAAAGAAACTAATGCGTTTCTAGAAAAAGTGAAAAAAAATATGCGTATATATCATAAAAAAATTGACAATTGATATAAAACTTGATATTATGTTTAAGTAAAATGTTGAAAGAAAAAAGGCGGAATTATGGAAAACAATAATAACAATGAAAACATTATCATTAATAGTGATTTTGGTGATTTATATAAAGAGAGCGATATTAGAAAAGCTAAGATAGAAATGCTAGAAAATAGCGGAGTGGTAGCTTATAAAAACAGATTCGAAAGAACACATAGACTAGCGGAAGCTGCAATATTAGAAGATGGTGAAAGCGTAAAGGTAGCAGGTAGAGTGGTAGGAAAAAGAGTGATGGGGAAATTTTCTTTCATGCACCTTTATGATATAGATGGCAGACTTCAAGTTAGCTTAAGCAGCAATGATTTAGATGAAGAAAAATACACGTTTTTTAAAAAGATGATAGACATGGGAGACTTCGTAGGCGTAGAAGGAGAAGTGTACACTACTAAGACGGGAGCTAAGACTGTGAAGGTTATGAAGTTCGATCTTCTTTCTAAGGCGATACTTCCGCTTCCTGAAAAATGGCATGGCCTCACAGATACAGAAGCTAGATATAAGCAAAGATACCTAGATATTATAGCAAATGAAAAGAGCAGAGAAGTTCTTCTTACTAGAAGTAAATTATTATCATTCATCAGAAGATATTTAGAAAATCATGGATTTATGGAAGTGGAAACACCTATACTTCAAGACGCTGTATGTGGCGCTAATGCTAAGCCGTTCATAACTAAGCATAATGCTTTAGACAAAGAATGTAATCTTAGAATAGCTCCAGAAACTTACTTAAAGCAAGTGATCGCAGCCGGGTTCGATAGAGTGTTCGAAGTTTCTAAATGTTTTAGAAATGAAGGAATGGATGCCACTCATCTTCAAGAGTTTACACAAGTGGAATGGTATGCTAGTTATTGGGATGTGGAAGATAATGCTAAATTTTTCAATAAATTCTTCAGAGATATGTGCTATGAAATCACAGGGGAATATGCTATCACTATAGACGGCAATAAGTATGAGCTAAAAGAAACATTCGATAGAATAGATTATACAGCTACTTTAAGCGAGAATTTAGGATTCGATATTTTAGAAGAAACAGATGTTAAAGCTTTCATCAAGAAAGTAGGTAAGAGTGGAAAACTAGATGAAAAAGAATTCGAAAATACTCACACAGTAGGTGGGGCTATAGATTTATGTTATAAAAGGCTGGTTAGACCTAGCATCATAGAGCCGACTATATTGTTCAATTATCCTAACATTGTGCCACTAGCAAGACCTAGTGATGCTGATGGTAGAACTATAGAAATGATTCAGCTATTAATAGATGGCGTTGAATTATGTAAAGCGTATAGCGAACTAGTGGACCCTAAAATGCAAAGAGAAAATCTAGTAGCACAGTTAGATGCTAAGAAATTAGGTGATGATGAAGCTATGGATGTAGATGAAGGATTCTTAAAGGCGATGGAACACGGCATGCCGCCTATTAGTGGGCTGGGCATGGGAATAGATAGACTTCTTATGTTAATGTATGATTGTGAAAATATCAGAGACACCATACTTTTCCCTATCATGGGAGATAAAAAATAATTTTAGAACTAGCTAAAAGGAGAAAGATATGAGTAAATTTTTTTGTGATACTAATTGTGAATTGTGGTGGGACAAAGTAGAAGAGTTCGGAGTGAATGTAATCAAGATGCCTTACACTGTAGGTGATGATACATATGAATATGACTTAGGGAAAGAAACAGATCATGCTGCCTTTTTCAAAAGACTGAAAAATAAAGAAAAGCCAGCGACTCAAGCGTTGAATCCTACTGATTATATAGAGCTTTTCGAACCAGTTCTAGCGGCGGGTGAAGATATAATTTATGTGCACTTTTCGCATAAGCTGAGCGGCACTTTTGATTATATGAATACTGCTATAAATGAATTAAAAGAAAAATATCCTAAAAGGAAAATTACTACTGTAGATACACTTAACATCAGTATGGGCGCAGGTTTTCTAGTATATGAAGCTATGAAAATGTGGAAGGCTAAAAAATCTGATAGCGAGATAAAGGCTTGGGTAGAAAAAAATAGACAAAAGGTGGGGATCTACTTCGTGGTGGATGATCTTAACTTCCTGAAAAGAGGTGGGAGACTTAGTTCTACAGCTGCTATGTTTGGAACACTTCTAAAGGTTAAGCCTATTCTTAAAGTAGATGAAGAGGGAAAAATAGTTCCTACTATCAAGGCTAAGGGTATGCATGATGCTATTAAGAAATTAGTAGAAATCATATCTGAAAAAGGTGATAAATTAGAAAATCATTTCATATCTATCATTCATGCAGATGTTGAAAAATTAGCCCTTGAACTAAAAAGTAAGATAAGAGAAACTATATCTCCTTCATTAGAAATTTGGGTTCAACCTGTTGGTCCTACTATAGGAGCGCATTGTGGTCCGGGAACTATTGGTGTGGTATTTCATGCTAAGGAAAGATAAGTAAAAGCTTAGGAAATGATAAAATGAGTAAATTTTTATTTAAAAATGTTAAGTATATAAAAAAAGATTGCACGCTTAGTAAGGCGTGCGATATTTTGATTGTGGATAAATTTATTTCTACTATTGATAATCATATCAGTGAAGATTTAGCGGACAAGGTTTTTAGTGCAGATGGCTTCATAATGGGGGCAGGGCTAATTAACCTGCACGCACATAATGCTATGAGCGTTTTCAAAAATATTGAGAGCGATAAAGCTTTAGCTGATTGGCTAGAAGAAGATGTTTTGCCTAGAGAGAAAAAGCTTTTATTAAATGAAAATGATGTATACGCTGCAGATGTATATGGTATATTAGAGATGCTTAGAAATGGTATTACTACCTTCTTGAATGCTTATATGTCGCCGCTAACTACGGCTAAAGCTGTGGTAGATACAGGCATTAGAAGTGGGATATCTTTAGGTTATCATCATGTGCTAGAAAAGGCGGATGATGACAGGTTAGAAGATGAAATATCTAAGATAAAAGAAATGGATAGTAGTGAGCTAATAGATATAGTATTATATCTGCATTCAGTATATAACTCTACGGAAAGCCAGTTCAATAGTCTGAATAATTTACGAGAAAGATATGGATATTTGATGCACACTCACGTGTCTGAAACTTTAAAAGAAGTGGGAGATACCGATTTGCATCACCAAAAAACTCCAGTTAAGATGTTAGAAGATTTCGGATTTTTCGATGGAAGAAGTTTAGTGGCGCATTCTATACATATAGATAAAGAGGATGTAAACATTTATAAAAAATATGATGTGAATGTGGTGAGCTGCCCGTCTAGTAATGGTAAGCTAGCTAGCGGAGTATGTCCATATGACTTGCTTCTTGATAATGGAATTAATATCACTTTAGGAACAGACGGGAGCTTTAGTAATAATTCATTAGATATTCTTAAAGAGATGCTTGTAGCAGCCTTTTTGTCTAAAACTAATATGAAAGATAGCAGCTCTTTAAATAGCAGTCTTTTATATAATTTTGCTACCGTGAATGCGGGCAAAGCTCTTAATAAGAAAATAGGTGTGATAGAAGAAGGTGGGCTGGCTGATATAGTTTTATATGATGCTAGCGATTTAGCTTTCGTGAGTGAAGAAAACTTCGTAGAGCAATTAGTTTACACTTCAGGTAGCAGGAATGTATATATGACTATGGTGAATGGTGAAGTGCTGTATGAAAACGGAAAATTTACACTAAAAAACAAAGATTTAAATATAAATGAAATTTTAAAAAAGTGTAAAAAGATTAATAGAGATTTAATCTAAAGAGAAAGATTTTAAGGCGTTTAGTAATTTTGCTAGATGTCTTTTTTTAGTTTTATAGCCTAAACTAACTCTCACCATGCCACTCTTTTCACTGCCTAAATGCTTATGGATGAGTGGAGCACAATGAAGTCCGCTGCGAGTATAAATGGCATACTTTTCGCTGAGATAGTTAGCCACTACTGGACTATCCACTTCCTTTATATTAAATGAAATTATTCCATTTAGATCATAATCTTTAGTGTAAACTACTATGTTTTTTATTTTTTTTAATTCTTGTATGAGAAAAAGGGAGAGCGTTTGTTCATTTTCTTTTATTTTTGAAAAATTTTTCATTGTGAATTTAAGCCCAGCGTTTAGCGATAGTATTCCGCTCACATTAGTTGTGCCTGCTTCCAGCGATTCAGGAGGAAAGGAGGGCATTTTTAGGTCTTCACTATTAGTGCCAGTTCCGCCGTGTTTCATGGGTAGGGGAAATATTTCGCTATTGATTAGTAGCGCGCCTACGCCCATCATGCCGTGCAGTCCTTTGTGTCCGGCTAAGGCTAGGAAGTTTATATTAGATTTTTTCATATCTATTTCTTTATGTCCAGCACTTTGTGCTCCGTCTAGCAAAAATAATATATCATGCTTTTTAGCATAGCGACCCACCAGATCTATATCTATTTCATGTCCAGTGACATTGCTAATGTGATTTAGGGCTATAAGGTAAGTGTTAGACTTTCGAGCATTCACTAAACTTTTCATATCTATTTTCTCTAAATATGTGACAGTGATGTCATGCGTGCTTTTAAGTTTTTCTATAGCTCGCAAGGTGGAATTATGTTCATATATGCTGGTAATAATATGGCCATTTTTTTTCGCTGTTCCGAAGATGACGGTGTTTAAGCTTTCTGTGCATCCACTAGTAAAAACTACATTTAAGGGTGATGGAGCATTGAAGGCTTCGCATAGTGAAATGCGGGCAGACATAACTTTTTCTGCTACTTTGTTTGATAGCAGATGACCACTTCGGCTGGGATTAGCGCACCAATTTTTCATAGCTGCAGAAAAGGCAGCCCATTTCACAGAAAAAGGCTTATGGTTAGTGGTGGCGCTATTATCTAAATATATCATTATTTTCTCCTAAACATTTTTTAGCTTTATATAATAAACTATAATATGCAGTGATTAATTATAATGCTAAAAAAGGAGGTGCTAAAATGATAATAGCAGTATTCAAACAAAGAAATGAAACCATGCTTTTTTCTCAAATGCTAAAAAATTTAGGCGTATACACCACAGTGATAAACACGCCTAAGCAAACAATGGTGAGTTGCGGTATAAGTGTGCAGTTTTTAGGCAAATTTCTAGCTCAAGCCAAAAGGCTATTGCAGTCAGGTAGATTTACTTCATTCGTAGGTTTTTATACGCATGAGAAGTCAAATGGCGAAATTAAGGTGAAAAAAATTTCATAGTATGATATAATTATATTATGGAAAAAGAAAGATTAAGCGAGATGGTGTTTAACGGGCTTAAGCGCGATTTTGGTGATGCTAAATGTGAACTTGAATATGTGGATGCTTATACGCTGCTAGTGGCGGTAGTTTTGTCCGCTCAGGCTACGGATAAAAGAGTGAATATAATTACTAAAGAACTATTTAGAAAATATCCTACCATGTGGGATATAGAGAAAGCTGATAAGCATGAAATAGAAAGCGTGATAAAAAGTATAGGCTTATATAGATCTAAGGCTAAAAGCATAAAGGAATTGACTTCAGATATAATAAATAAATATGATGGAGTGCTGCCTGCTGATAAAGAAAAACTAATGATGCTCAGAGGGGTGGGCGAAAAAACGGCGAGCGTTGTTTTAAGTGAATATTTTAATGTGCCGGCTATAGCAGTAGATACGCATGTGTTTAGGGTGAGTAGAAGGTTAGGGTTAACTAAAGAAGAAACTCCCGAAAAAGTGCAGAGGGATTTAGAAAAACTAATTCCAGAAGAAAGGTGGAGTCTTTTTCATAAGATGATGGTTTTATTCGGCAGATATAATTGTAAAAGTAGGAATCCAGATTGCGAAAATTGTATATTTTCCAATATTTGCGAATATCTATTGCAAGACAACTAATGCTATGATATAATGTGCCGTGGAGAAAAATATGAAGAAAACTGAAATGAAAAATATACTAGATATAAAAAATCTAGTGAAAGATTATAAATTAAATGACGGATCACTTTTTAGGGCTCTAGAAGGCATAGATCTTTCTTTTAAAAGAGGAGAGCTGGTTTCTATAGTTGGTGAAAGTGGTAGTGGTAAAAGCACGCTAATGAACCTTATAGGTGGGCTCGATGGTGATTATACTGGCGAGATTAATTTAGATGGTAAGCCGCTAAGAGAGTTCGGAGAAAATGGACTTGATGAGTATAGAAAATCGAAAATAGGTTTCGTTTTCCAATCTTTTAATTTAATTAAGCATTTATCTATAACTGAAAATGTGGCTATACCTCTTACGCTTAGTAATGAGCCTAAAAAAGAAAAAATAGCTAAGGCGGAAGAAGTGCTAAAAATGGTGGGGCTAGGTGGTCACCTAAAGAAAAAACCTAACCAATTAAGCGGTGGTCAACAGCAAAGGGTGGCTATAGCTAGAGCATTAATAAATGACCCTGAAATCATCCTAGCTGATGAGCCTACAGGTGCACTGGACAGTCAAACAACAGCGCAAATTCTAGCGCTACTAAAGAAGATCGCAGATAGTGGTAAATTAGTGATCATGGTGACTCATAGTGAGCAGGTTTCGAAAATCAGTTCTAGAGTAGTAGGTATGGGCGATGGTAAGATTATTAAAAATGAAGAAAATAAAAATTATATAAAAGATGAAGAAATTTTATCAAGCATAAAAGAAAAAGAAGAGAGTAAGGCCGCTAAAACTGAAACTGAAACAGAATCTATTAAGAAAAAGAAAGTCAAAAATATGGCTGTTAGCTCAGCTTTCGGGATGAGTGCTAAGAACTTATTAGCGCATAAAATGAGAAATATTTTAGTGGGAATAGGTATGAGTATAGGCGTGATGAGCGTCATATTAATACTAAGCTTTACGGCAGGTATCACTAACTTTATAAATGGTCAAATGGAAAGCACTATTAATCCATATATTTTGCCGGTGACTATAGCTTCAGATTCATCTAATCCTATGAATATAACTTCAGCATCATTCACTGATGCAGATATAGCTGAATTAGCTGATCTTATAAAAGATGATGATAGATATGAGCTAGAAGAAGTATTTACGGTATCTATGTTCCAAGCGATGCTAGCAGATATGGTTAAGATAATAGTGCCAGCAGAAGATGGCGGGGAAGAAAAAATCTTAAATCATCTGACTGTAGAAACATTTAATTCAAGCCTTTCATTTGATGATATGGTAG
>CAYJMU010000023.1:0-11783 GCA_964371605.1 uncultured Lachnospiraceae bacterium | reverse complement strand
AGGGATAGAAAAAATAGAAATTACTGGAGGGGGAGAGCCATTTTTAAATAAAGAACTGGCAAATATAACTAAAGTGATTAAAGATATAATGCCAGAGGTCTATCTGAAAATATATACTAATGGAAATATTTTGAATGCAAATCTACTAGTAGATGAGATAAACATATCCATAACGCATTATGATGACGAGATTAATGATAAGTTTATGAGAAATAAAAAACAAGTGCGTCTTATAGATAAGTTAAAGTTTTTTAAAGCAAATTATCCGAATGCCTTAATTAGATTATCAGTAGTGATAGTAAAGGGCGGAATAGACAGTGAAGAAAAATTAATAAACTTAATAGAAATTTCGAGTGCATATATTGATGAGTATGTTCTAAGGCCGTTATATAAGGGAACGCTAGAGGAAGAAAACTACTTTGCAGATTTTCATAGCAATATAGAAAATGTTAAATTCGAACGCTACAATAATAGTAAAAAATTTGAGGGCATAATTTTGTGGAGTGATAATAAATTTTATACTGATTGGAGCTTAAAAATGAAAAAAACTTTTGATGCGTAAAATGAAATGAAAGGAGGAAAAAAATGTTACTATCAGGATTAAAAATAAAAGACGAAGTGTTAAGTAAAAATATAAAAATTAAACCATTTAATGATAAATGTAAAAAACCAAAAATTTAAAACTATCAAATTGGTAATGAGTTATTAGAATTTAGCAGCGAAATAATAGATCCGCTTAAAAAAAGTAAGGTGAAAAAAATCATTATCGACGAGAAAGGTTATGTGTTGCAGCCTAATAAATTATATCTAGCTGCCACTTTAGAAAAGATAGGCAGTGATAAATATGTGACGCATTTGATAGGCAGATCATCATTAGGAAGGCTTGGATTATTTTTACAAATCACTGCACCTCTAGGGCATGCAGGCTGTTATCATAATTGGACTCTCGAACTAAAAGTGGTAGAGCCTCTTAGAATATATCCTAATATGGTGATAGGGCAGGTCACATTTTGGCATGTGTATGGAGATAGATATTATACATATAGAGATGGAAAATATAATAAACACAAAAAGGCACATGTTAGCATGTTTTATAAAAAGGGGTTAAAAATATGATATTATCAGGAAAAAAGATAGAAGAAGAGGTGAAAAGTGGGAATATAAGCATTTCACCATTTAATAAAGAAAATGTAAATCCTAACAGCTATAACTATACGCTAGGAGATTATGTGAAAGTTTATGAAGAGTCAGAGCTAGACGCTAAAAAAAAGAATAAAACTAAAATAATACATATTCCAGATGAGGGATTGGTTTTAGAAAGTGATAAAATATATTTAGGTTTTACTAATGAAGTTATAGGCAGTGATAAATATGTTCCGATGATCACTGGGAGAAGTTCTACTGGAAGGCTAGGTTTATTTGTGCATATTACGGCTGATTTAGTTGATATAGGCTTCAAGGGGAATTTTACATTACAATTATACGCAACACAAAAAGTTAAGATTTATAAAAATATGGCGATAGGTCAAGTAATGTTTTGGAGAATAGACGGCGACTATAAACTTTATGATGGCAAGTATAAAAATAGCAAGGGTCCGCAAGAATCTGCCATATGGAAGGATTTGAAATGAAATATTTTTTAAGACATGGAAAAGATGACGAGAGCTTCGTAGGAGGTTGGAGCGATGGCGAGCTAACTGAGGAGGGCAGAGATCAAATCAAAAAAGCAGCTATTTTCATAAAGGAGCATTTAGATATTAGGCGTATAATCAGTAGTGATTTAGCTAGAGCTAGGGAAACAGCGCTTTTAATCAATGAAGTGTTAAATGTAAAAATAATATATGATGCTAGGCTTAGAGAAAAAAATAAAGGCGTATACAATGGTATAAAAGTGACTGACGCTAAAAAAATGAATGCTAATTATAAAATGATAGAAAATTATCCTGGAGGAGAGTGTGAGGAATCGTTCAAAAAGAGAGTGCAAGATTTCCTAAGCGGCATGAAAGAAAATGAGTTATACATAACTCATAGAGGGGTTATAAAAGAAGTATATAATCAGAAAAAAGAAAGTTTAGCGGTTATTTCGCACGCTTCGATTCATAAATATTCTAGACATAAAATTAGAAAAATTTATTAATATATGATATAATAGTATGGAGGCATATTATGGATGTAAATAATCAATTATATAAAAATCAAGGAATGCATGCTTTATGCTCACTATTTACTGTAGAAAAAGGTGTAGTAAAGGTGCTTTTGATCAAAAGAAAAAATGAGCCTTATAAAGATAAATGGGCGTTAGTTGGCGGCGCTGTATATAATAATGAAAGTCTGGAAGAAGGGATGAAAAGAGAAATCTATGAAAAAATAGGCGTAGAAGACGTGAAATTATACTTCGCTAATTTATTCGATGAAAAAGACCGGTCGCCTGTAATGAGAATGTTCGCGTCTTCATTCATAGGAGTGCTGGATAGCGATAAAGTCACTATTTTGAAAGATACATTGAAAACAAGTAATGCAGAGTGGTTTGATATAAACAATATTCCTCCACTAGCCTATGATCATGAAAAAATAATAAAGGATGCACTTGAAAGATTGAAAAAAATAATCTTAGAGACAAATATTTTGAAAGTGTTATTTCCTAATGAGTTCGTATTACCTGAACTGCAATCAGTTTATGAGGCTATTTTAAACAAAAAAGAAGATAGAAGAAACTTTAGAAAAAAACTAATTAATTCTAATCTAATAGAAGCTACTGATAAAATGAAGCGTTTCGATGGAAATAAGCCAGCTATAGTTTATACATTTAAGTAGTGATGAAAAAACATTAGAATAATCTTAAAAATAGGGTGGGCGTTTAAGTGAAAAGGTGAGCATATGTTTACCATTGATTTTTTAGTTAATTGAATTAAATATTGATAATGGTAAATATATAAATATTAACATATGTAATAGTGAAAGCATTCTTATATGAAAGTATTTATGATTGTAAAGATAATAAAATGAGCATAAAAAAACTTATCCTGTAGATAAGTTTTTTTTGGATGTAATTAAGAAACAGGAGGGCGTCTTTCAAAAACAAACTCTTCTTCCTTTTCCTCATCATATTCTTCTTCGTATTCTTCGTCATATTCTTCTTCATCATCAATAGAGTAAATCTCTTCGTCTATCGTTAATGGTGCTTCATTCATAAAGTTAGATATTTTTAAATTTTCTTTATATTTTTCTACATTTCCGCCTTTCAAGTCTGCCATTTTTTTAGCGTGCGCTTCTATCATCGAATTAATAGTTCCGAGGAAAGAATTATCTATAGTAGCAGCAGTAATCTCAAGACTTGCAAATAAATCTGCGATATCATAGAAAACTGTATCTTCGCTAGGGTCTTGAATGTATGAAGATATATTAGCAGGCAGTTTATAGTCTTCAGCATTCATAAATGCACCATTTTCATCACGATCAACTATTGCATTAGTGAGTTTATATGTCACATCTTCGCCATCTTTGTTTTTATATGAAATCTCTAATTCAGCAAATTCAGCATCAATTCTATCGACTACTTTATCTTTCAGTTTTTCTAAATTAGATACTCTGTGAACTAGAGCAAATGAGTTTAAAGTTATTTCCATCGCCTCAGCAAGGGCATTTTCAAAATCACCATATCTTAAAAACTTGTTAAAAAGTTGATAAGATTCTAAATCTGCTGTTCCTAAATTTTCTATTAAGAATTTTCCCATTTTTATAGAACTAACATTCTTTTCATTTATTTCCAGATGAAAATTTTTATATAATTCACCTGTTTTCTTGTTAAATCTAGCCATATTTATGATAGTGATTTCGCCGCTAGCGTCCGGTTTATAAAGCTCGATAGGTTCATACCCGAATAATCTACATAGATAATAGGCTGCATTATTGATTAGCATACTGTTCATAAAAGTCACCTCCATAGGTTTATATAGTTATATTATAGCCGATTAACCTTCTTTAGTCAATATGCAATTTTTCTGTTTTCGCTAAAAAACGACATTATTAAAAAAAATTAGAGAAGGAGAGATTTTTTCTATATGATATTATAATTATAAAGGGGGAGATATGAAAGAAAAGTTAGATATAAAAATGCTAAAAAAAGAGCTAAGAGAAATCAAAAAAGAATACATTAAGCTAGACAGGGTGGCACTGCTATTAAAAAGTAATCCGGACATCAATGCGAAAAAAATTAAAGTGCTAGAAAAAGATTATTTAGAGTTAGAAAACAAAATCATTACCGCAAATAATCTAATAGAAAAAAAGCTATCTATATAACACTAAAAACTATTTTCAAAAAATCTATTTTACTAGATTTTTTTTTAGTTATTTGATATAATTAGTTTGATGCGTAGAATAATTAATTTTAGACCGATTTTAGTCTTATTTTTATCTATCGTTTGCGGAATTATATTCGTAGGCGATATTTTAAATGCGAATGTGATTAGTGCTATAATCATTAGTATAGTATTTTTAGTTATATTCCTTCTAATGTTAATAGCGGTAGTTTATTACTCAGTAAAAAAAGAGAGGGGAGTGGCGACTAAACTAGGATATACTGCTGTCAATAAAGAAGTGGAAGATTTCAAGCATAAGGAAAGTGTAAACTATTTCATTACGGCTATACTTATGGTCATAGGGTTTGCTGTAGGTGGACTAGCTGCAGCTGTTTATTCTAATAATTTTTATACTAAAGATTTCGGAGATGAAGTTTATACCATATCAGGAAGAGTGAAAGAATCTCATAATGAAGGGAGCGAGTCTAAAGCTATTTTAGAAGATATTAGAATTTTAGATAAAGCGGAGGAAATTAAATATAATGATAATTTAGTAGTCTATCTAGACACTTCAGAACTAAATATGGATATAGAGATAGGCGATCAATATTTATTCTCTTCTAGAATAAATAAGCTTAACATATTTCAAAATGAGTTTATTAATAGTAGCTATGTGGATAATAATACTCCTTACTATGCTACGATCTATGCCGATTCATTAGTCGTGCTTGAAGGAGACTTAAAAGCAGATGAAACTTTCAGAGAAAAGGCTAGCGAGGTGCTAGGAGTTTACCTATCAGAAGAAAATGCCGGCCTTGTATATTCTATGATATTTGGTGACAATGCTCAGCTGAATGAAGAGGTGCAAGATTTATTTTCTGTCACAGGTATAGCACATATATTAGCAGTCAGTGGGCTACATATAGGCTTTCTTTCAGCGCTATTATTATGGCTACTAGTGAAAATGAAAACTAATAGAACGCTGATTATAGTAATCATTTCTACATTTTTATTAGCTTATGCTTATTTATGCGGCTGGTCAGTTAGCGTGGTTCGTGCCTCTCTTATGACTATCATCATGCTCATCACTAGGCATTTCAGAGTGAAAGGTGACGTGATAACTAACCTATCTTTTGCAGGAATAATAATGCTTATGATCAGTCCGCTCATGGTGTTTGGGCTAGGTTTTCAGCTAAGCTTTATGAGTGTGTTCGGGATAGTGATATTCTCGCCTACAGTGAAAAACTTTTTGATGAAACTGAAGTTTGGGAAAACTATGAGCAATGCTCTAGCTGTCACACTGGCTGCTCAAATTATCACTGCGCCTATACTTCTTCAAAATGTGTATGAAGTGTCAGCGCTAGGGTTTATAACGAACTTGTTCGTGCTGCCCATATTCGCACTTATATTCCCGATAATGATTATAAGCGTTTTATTAGGTATGATTTGGCAAGGGTTAGGCGTGGCGTTATATCTCATTAACTTCGCTTTTACTAATATCATAGGTGTGGCAAATCTAGTAGAGAAAATTAACTTAGTTATTTACAATGATATTATATTGCCAGAAGCATATATTATACTATTATTCTTACTTCTATTCTGTAGCAGTTCTTTCATTAATACTAAGGCCAGAACTAAAATAATTATATTTACTTCTATATGCTTATCTATAGTTTCTATAGGCGTGATAAACTCGGCATATGTTCTCCCAAGCAGTGATAGATTGTCTTCACTGAAAACAGTGGACAATGTTCTTTTATTAGCGTCAGAAGATGGCGGATATACCATGATAAATGTAGGATCAAGAGGAAGCGAAGAAGAGCTTAATCAAATCAATGCGTTCCTAAAAGAAAATAGAGCGATGAGAATAGATAATGTAGTGCTATTAGATTTCAATAGAAACACTATAAACAATCTAGTAAGTTTACGCGAAGATTATGATGTAAAAAATATAATCATTACTAGTGATTTTAATGATAGTGACCTGCTCGAAAGGTATGAACTTATCTCTATCACTAAAGTGGTAGAAGAGGGAAGTAGTCATAAACTATTTGAGGATGAAATGCAGTTCATTTATGATGAAGGAGTAGGCGTTGCGTTTAGAGTGCAGGATGAAAATAAAGAAACCTATTTCTTTAAGGATATAGCGTCTACTGCATTAGTGAGTGAGATAGTGAAAAATGATAATAGCAAAAAAGTGACAATCATTTTAGAAGAATTGAACGCAAATGAATTCGATATATCATTAGATGTAAGTGCGGTGTTATATGAAAAGGTAGAAAGCGTGGAAAATATGCCTAGTCATATTCAGCTCAGAGAAATAGGAAAAGATAGATATGAAAGATTCGAATTATAGAAAAGGAGGGAGAAAATGAATTTCGTAGATTTAAAAAAGAGTTTAGAAATAGGAATTAAATCCGCTTATTATATTAGCGGCGAAGATAAATTTCTGAGAAGCAATGCTCTGAAAAATATTTTAGAAAAACTAGATATAGCTAATAGTGACTTTAATGTACATATATTCAGTGAAGAGTTAGACGGAGCTAAAGTAGCAGGCGCGATATCCACTCTTCCTCTGATGAGTGAAAGAAAAGCGGTAATAATCAAAGAAGGGGGACAATCAAAAAATGCCACCTTTACTTCTAGCATGATAGAAGCACTGGCTAAACCTGAATCGCATACCACCGTAATCATGGTAGCTGATGATAATGACCAGATTTTCAAAGGCCTTGAAAAGTATAGCGAGCAGGTGAATTGTGACAGGCTGGAGATGGGGATACTGAAAAAATGGATATCCGCTGAACTGAAAAAAAACAATAAAACTATGAGCGATAATAATATATCGGAAGTGGCAGATAGGTGTAATAGATTTCTTACCAAGATAAATTCAGAGCTTATTAAGCTAATGATATATGTAGGAGAGAGAGAAGAGATTACTATAGAAGATATAGATATATTCATAGCTAAAGAGCTAGAATATAAAATATATGAACTTACAGACAGTCTGGCTAAAAGAAACAAAGAAAAGGCGTATATGATAGCAAGTGATCTGATAGAAGATAAAAAAGGTGTGAGTAAGGTATTATATCTAATAAGCAGTTTTTATAATAGGTTGTTTCACATAGCAGTCAGTGATAAGAGTGACAGCGAGCTAGCTGCTAGCATGAAAATGAAAGAGGCGGCAGTGAAGATAAATAAAAAAATAGCGGCAAGCTATACTAAAATAGGACTAAGCAAAATAGTAGAAATGACTACGCAGGCAGACTTTAATATAAAAAGCGGAAAGAGTGAAATCAAAAACGCACTTTACACATTGATGCTAAAAATAATGGAAGTGAAATAGAGTTATTGTTCTTTATATAATACAGTCAGCTATAATGTTTTGTTTGACTGCATAATTTAAAAATGCTATAATTATATATGTAAACTATAGATGAATAAATGTTTTAAAATGTTTACATAATTAATAGGAAGGAGAGTAAAAGATGAAGATAGGAATCAATGGATTCGGAAGAATTGGTAGACTAGTGGCTAGATGTATAGCTGAAAGAAGTGATATGGAGCTGGTTATGGTGAATGACCCATTTATGGATGCAGAATATGCAGAATATTTATATAACTATGATTCAGTTCATAAAAGAGCGGTGGTAGAAGCTAAGGCGGAAGGCGCTAATCTTATCATCGGAAAAAATAAAGTATATTTCTCTAAAGAAAGAGAGATAGAAAATATCAATTGGGGAAAAATGGGTGTGGACTATGTAGTAGAGTCTACAGGCGTATTTACTAACCTTGAAGGCGCGAGTAAGCACATAGCTAGCGGCGCTAAAAAAGTGGTGATATCAGCACCAGCTAAAGACGGCATTCCTATGTTCGTTATGGGGGTGAATGAAGAAACTTACACTCCAGATATGAATATAGTTAGTAATGCTAGCTGCACGACTAATTGCTTAGCTCCTATAGCTAAGGTGTTAGAAGAAAACTTCGGCATAGAAGAAGGTCTTATGACTACTATCCATTCTACTACTGCTACTCAATTAACAGTGGACGGCGCTAGTAAGAAAGACTGGAGAGGTGGTAGAGCAGCTAATGCTAATATCATTCCTAGTTCTACAGGCGCGGCTAAAGCTGTGGGCGTAGTTCTTCCAGAATTGAAAGGGAAACTAACAGGTATGGCGTTCAGAGTGCCTACTATCAATGTTAGCGCGGTGGATCTGACAGTGAAACTGAAAAAAGAAGCTACTTATGAAGAAATCAAAAAAGCTATGAAAAAAGCTAGTGAAACTACTATGAAGGGCATTTTAGGTTATACAGAAGATGCAGTAGTTAGCAGTGATTTCGTGACTGATCCTAGAATATCTATTTTCGATGCGGGCGCGGGCATTATGCTTAATGAGAAATTCGTGAAAGTGGTATCTTGGTATGACAATGAATGGGGATATAGTAATAAATTATTAGACCTAATAGCTCATATGGAAAAAAACAAATAAAAAATAGGCGGATAATTTTATCCGCTTTTTTTTATAGTAATGTTTGGAAATTAGGAAGAAGTGTTTCTCTGCAGCCTTCTAACTCGAAAAGTAGGAGGGTGAGGGCTCTTCTTACATATTCATCATTTTGTTCATCGAAATAAAATCGTGCTAAGCTAATTTGCTCACTCATATTATCTACTTTATCATAATTCACAGTAAGACAAATGAAAGATTCTCTTCTATCCCAGTACTTCTCCAGATCAGAAAAGGCATTTTCATCTATAGTAGATAAGTCTTCACTCTTTTCTAAGAGGGTGGTGGAAATATTTTCCATATAGTCAAATATATTAGAGAGGATGATTTGCTCTAATATAGCTAACACTAAAACTATTACGCCTAATATATAAATAAAACTTACTTTTTTCATATCTCGCTATCTCCTTTTTTACTAAAAGAGAAAGAAAGAAATTTTTTAGATTTTTCTTGGAGATAGCATTTTCCATTTCTAGTCATGGTGAATAGAAGTATATTTTTTTCATTTTTTATATTATGTTTTTTTAGTAAAGCTAAAATGGTATTTTCTTCTAAATCTAATAACTCTAAATTACTTACCATGATTTCGCCGTCACAAATAAGCGTGATGGCAAGGTCATTTTCTATTGACGCATTATCTTTCTTTTTCTGTAGTACGCTTAATTTTCCATTAGTTTCTATTATCGCATATAAAACATTGTCGAGATTAAAAACATTGTTTAATCTAAGCGCTGAATCCAGATCATTGATATTCATATTTAGTGACTTTAGCGCGTCATAATCTATGCCATTAGGCGTCATAACTATCACTGGCGTGCCATCTACTATTTTTCTGAACTTAATACTTTTTCTGGTGCAAAATGAAATGAGAGAGTGAAGGGCAAGTAATGCTACTAGTGGCACTAAGCCGTTTAGTAAGGGGACATTTACATCGCTAAGCGGTATGGTAGTGAACTCCGCTAAAATGAAAGTGATTACTAGTTCATAAGGTTGCATCTCTCCGATTTGACGCTTTCCCATCAGTCTAAAGCCTATCACAGCTATCGCATAAAGCACAAAAAACCTAAAAATTAATATTAACATATTTATATGTTTTCCATATTAGAAAACTATTAAACAGTAGGAGAAGATTTTTCTCCTTTTTTTCTTTTCAATGATAATGAAAATTTATTTTTAAATTTGCCTTTGAAATAGCTTAAATCTATGATGTTGAAGGCTAGGCATAATAGGAAGAAGAAAAGTGCACTGACTATGCCGCCTATACTTAGCGCTAAAAATAACGATCCGCTTAAGCTTAATAAATTTACCATAAATGTGGTCAAAAGAGTGACAGGAAGTAGAATTAGACATATTTTCAAAAGAGCCAGAAGACATATGTTTTTTATGTGCATATGTTTTTTTATCATTATGATATTAAATATGCTAGTAATGCTCATGAATGAGAACATTCCTACTATAAGAGAATTTATGCCTATCACGCTAGGCAGGAAATAAATAGACAAAAGAAGTGCTACCGCACCTAGAGAATAATTTTTTAAACTCTTTTTTTCTAGGCCAATCGCGTTCAGTATACTGGTGGTTATGCCGCATATGCCTATAGGGATGAGCATAGGAGAGGCGAAAGCTAGAAGCTCTCCGCTTAGACTGTTAGCGTATAAAAATTCCCCAATAGCTGGTCCCGCCGCTGAAAATAGCGGAATGAAACATGCGGATATGAAAATCGAAAATGTTATGCTGGACTTGATTTTTCGGGCTGCTTCATCATGCTTTTTTCTGCCGATCAGACCGCCTAATTCTGGAACTAGTGCCATAGCTAGAGATCCTATCACAGCAGAAGGTATGAAAAGCAGTGGAAGAGTCATACCTGTGCTGATGCCTAGAAGACTTAGCGCATTTTCATTAGTATATCCTGCCTCCATTAATCTGAGCGGAATGATAAATGAAATTAGCGGAGCAGAAAAAGAGCTGATGAATCTAACCAGCGTGACAGGTGAGCTTTGCTTAAAAATAGATTTAGTGTATGCGTTAGAGAATTTGATTTTTCCACCTTTTTTGAAAAAGAAGAAAAAGCTAAGAGTAGTAGAAAATAGGCAAGAAATAGATAGTGCAAGGGCTGCCATTTTAGCTCCAGCGAGCGGGTCACTATTAGTAGTGATCAATATCATACACAGAGCTAATCTAAGCAGTTGCTCTAAAAATTCTATAAGGCTGTTTTCTAAATGATATTTTTTACCCCATAAGTAGCCGAGAAGGGGCGTCTGAAGAGCGTGCAGAAATACTGCAGGCAATAGTAGTAAAAATATAGAAAACGCATCAGGACTTCCTAAAAGTGAATTAATAGGTGACTTCAGTAGAAAAGCTAGAAAGCATAAAACTACACTAGTGTATACAGCTATTTTTAGTCCTGCGAAAATTATTTTTCCGTTTTCGGTAGCGGAGTCTTTATACATTTCACTAGTTTTTTTGCTGATGATAGTAGGCAGTCCACTAGCTACAGCAGTCAATAGAACCATAAATATACTCATGGCTATTTGAAAAAGCCCCACGCCTTCTGCTCCTATAGTTCTGCCTAAATATATTCTCATGCCGAAGCCTAAAGCTCTGGTTAAAACTGAAAATATTGTGATGACCATTACTGCTTTAAATAAGTTTTTAATCATATTTCCTCCTGCTAACATATATATTATTTTATTAAAAGAAAAAGGAGAGTATGCTATGGAAATTCTGGAATATGAAGGAGAGCATTATATTTCTAATGATTTTAGTGAAAAGATGAAAATGACATTTAAAACATATGAGGGTAATTCTTATGTGGTAAAGCCTCTCGACACATGGCAAGGGGTGGCTAAAAAATTAGGAAAAAGCGTGGAGCAATTAAGATCTAAAAATAATTGCAGTGAGATTTTCATAGGTCAAAAGTTGAAATATTAGGAGGAGTATATGATCATATTTAAAAATTATAATATAAAAAACAAATTAACTA
>CAYJMU010000022.1:0-12532 GCA_964371605.1 uncultured Lachnospiraceae bacterium | reverse complement strand
GAAAAACCTTGAAGATACATCTCCTTAGTTCCCACACTTTCCGGCTCTAAAAATAATTGATGCCTTTCTTTATCCCTAAACCTTTCTATTTTAGTTTCTATACTAGGGCAATATCTAGGCCCTGCTCCAGTGATAACACCTGTATACATAGGCGCTTTATGAAAATTTTCTTCTATAATTTTATGCGTATTTTCATTAGTGTATAATAGGTAGCAATCCATAATATTTTTAGGCATTTCTTTAGTCAGTTTACTAAACACCATAGCATCATCGTCACCTTTTTGCACTTCGAATTTAGTTAAATCTACACTATCCATATGTATTCTAGCAGGCGTCCCAGTCTTGAATCTTCTGATATTAAAACCTTTATTTTTTAAGTTTTCTACTAGCCCATTTTTAGCGCTCTTAAATCCATTCGGCCCCGTTTCTTCTACATAATCACCGATGATAATACTGCTATTCAAATACACCCCTGTGGCAACAACTACACTGCTAGCGAAAAATTCTTCTCCAAATACCGTCCTAACACCTTTCACTTCTTCGCCATCAGTAAAAATATCCACCACTTCAGCTTGTCTTATAGTTAGATTTGGCGTGTTTTCCATCACCGACTTCATTCTTTTGTGATATTCTTCCTTATCGCTTTGCTCTCTCAGACTTCTTACAGCTATCCCTTTACTGGTATTTAGCATTTTTCTCTGAATACATGTAGCGTCAGCATTAATCCCCATTTCTCCGCCTAAAGCGTCTATTTCTGAAACCAATTGCCCCTTGCTGCTCCCGCCAATACTCGGATTACATGCCAAAAAAGCTATGCTATCTAAACTTAAAGTTAGCATAAGTGTATTTTTACCCAGCCTAGCAGCAGCCAGCGCACTCTCACATCCAGCGTGCCCACTACCAACGACAATCACATCAAATTTATTTCCCATTTCTTATCACTATTTCCCTAAACAAAATTTTCTAAATATCGCATCTATTACTTTTTCATTAGTTGTTTCGCCTATAATTTCACCTAGCGATGAATAAAGTTCATTTATATTAAATGCTAGACATTCTAAATCTTCACCCATTTCTAGACTGGCTATGGCACTTTCTATAGCAGCATATCCTCTTTTTAGGATCTCTAGATGTCTTTCATTTACTATCATATTTCCACTACTAATAATGCTTTCATCTATTGTTTTTTTATATATAATTTCTTTTAATTCATCTATACTAGACTTTTTAAGCGCGCTAATAAAGATATCCGCTTTAGAATTTTTATCTTTCCCTAAGTCGCTTTTGTTTTGAACATATATCACATTTCTGTCATCCGCACTTACTATATTTTCTTCACTAGTAAAAACGCTCAGCACTAAATCGGCGTCATTAATAAGTTTTTGACTTTTTTCTACACCTATTTTCTCTACGATATTATCAGTTTTCCTTATACCAGCAGTATCCACATAATTGAACTTTATGCCTTTATATACTTCACTGCCTTCTACTGTATCTCTAGTAGTGCCGGCAATGTCTGTCACTATAGCTTTTTCATAGTCGATTAAAGCATTCAAAAGGCTACTTTTTCCTACATTAGGCTCTCCCACTAAAGCTATATCTATACCTTCACGAACCACCTTTCCGCTACCAGCAGAAATAATCATTTTTTCCACTTCTTTTAATATGACTGTTAGCTCTATTTTGATTTCATTTTCTAATACTGTTTCTTCATCATACTCAGGATAATCTAGCGCCACTTCTATCTTAGCGGACATATCTACCAGCTTATCTGAAAGCTCTCTAACCTTTTCTTTTAGCCTGCCATTCATTAAATCGCCGCCCACTCTAAGAGCTAAATCACTCTCGGCATTAATCATATCTATCACGCCCTCACATTCATCCAGCGTCATCTTTCCGTTTAGAAATGCTCTTTTACTGAACTCGCCTTCTTCTGCTAAACTGCATCCAAGGTCCAGACATTTTCTTAAAATCTTGTTAGTGATAACCACGCCGCCGTGACAATGAATCTCTACCATATTTTCACCTGTATAACTCTTAGGACCTTTAAAAAACACGCAAAGCCCTTTTTCGACTACAGAATCTAAATGAATTTTAACTAGTTCCATTCTTCTTGGCTGAAAAAAACTTTTTTCTTTTTTGGTCAGTTTTTCTAAAATTTCTATAGCATTATCACCTGTGATTCTAACTATACTTATTCCACCACTACCAATAGGGGTAGAAATCGCTACTACATTTTTCATTTACATTCTCCTTATAGTTTTAGTTTACATTGCAGATAATTAGTGATATAATTACTCTATAATTACCATTCATAATTCATATGATTATACCATAGTTAATGAGGAAAATAAAGCATAAAATGAGAATATTCGGAAATGTAGAAAATATAATATACCGAAACGATGAAAATGGATATACTGTTCTAAAAATAGATAGCGAAAATACCATCATCACCTGCGTCGGAAAATTCCCTCTTCTTAATGTCGGGCAGACTATAGAACTGGAGGGCGTTTTTTCTACTGGAAAATACGGAAGACAATTCGAAGTAGAAGAAGCCAAGCTCTCTACGCCTAAGTCGACGGACGCGCTTATTAAATATTTAGCTAGCGGCCTGATTCCTGGCATAGGGGAAGGACTAGCTACCAGAATAGTAAATGAGTTCAAAGAAGCCACTCTAGAGATCATAGAAACTTCACCTATTTTACTATCAAATGTAAAAGGCATCAGCGAAACTAAAGCTATGTTTATAGCTGAAAAATATAACGAACTAAAAAAACTGCAAAACACTATGCTTTTCCTTCAGTCATACGGACTTAGCACTAAAATGAGCCTGAAGATTTATAAGCAGTATCAAGCTAAAACGGAAGAGCTGCTATTAAAAAACCCTTATATTCTTATAGAAGATATAGAAGGAATAGGCTTCACCACAGCTGATAAAATAGCTATTAGTATAGGAATCAATCCTGATAGTGAGTTCAGATTTCGCGCTGGAATATTTCATATTCTAAATGAAAATGCAGAATCTAACGGGAACACTTATATAAAAAAACTTACTCTTTTTTCTGATCTCATAGAGATGCTACGAGTAGATAATAATGAGCATTGTAATAAAATTACTGAAAAAGTAATAGAAAGATTGAAGATAGAAGGAACTTTAAAAGAACTTTCTAAAGATGGAGAGCAATGCTTAATGCTTTCTAAATATTATCATATAGAAAAATTCATCGCTGAAAAACTTATAAAAATGCAGCAACTAAATATAAAAAATCAAATAGACGCAGCTTCCAGCATAGAAGAGTTCCAGAGAGTGAATGATATCACCATGAATGATGAACAAAAAAATGCCATAAAACTCGCCACCACTAATGGCGCCTGTGTAATAACAGGCGGGCCAGGAACGGGTAAAACGACTATAACTAAAGCTCTCATCTATTCGCTAAAAGAGCAAGGTAAAACTTTTTTACTTCTAGCACCTACAGGAAGAGCTAGCAAAAGAATGAGCGAGAGCACTAACACAAGCGCTAAAACTATTCATCGAGCTCTTGAAATAAATTTCAGAGAATCTAGCGGAATGTTTTCTAGAAATGAAAGCAACCCACTTAACTATGACGCTATTTTGGTGGATGAAGTAAGTATGGTGGACTGCAGACTGATGCACTCTCTACTGAAAGCTATAAAACCAACCAGCTCATTAATTTTAATAGGTGACGCCGATCAGCTGCCTAGCGTTGGGCCGGGAAACGTGCTAGAAAATATTATTTCCAGCCAAACTATCCCCTATATAAAACTAAATAAAATATATAGACAAAGCGAAAACAGTTTAATCATCTCTAACGCACACAAAATTAATAATTGTGAAATGCCGCTATTAGATAATAAGAGTTCAGATTTTTTCTTCGACTCGAAAGCTGATCAAAATCAAATAGCTGAAAGTATAGTAAAAATGGTGACTGAAAGAATACCTAAATTCCAAAAAATAGCACCCCTTAAAATCCAAGTGCTAGCTCCTATGAAAAGCGGAATAATAGGCACAAACAATCTGAATGAAAAACTCCAATATGCACTCAACCCACCTAGCGTCACTAAAGCAGAAATGAGATTTCCTTCTGTGATATTTAGAACAGGGGACAAGGTGATGCAAACGGTGAACAATTATGAAAAAAGCTGGATAAAGTTAGACGAGTATAGCCAAGAAAAAGGGGAAGGCGTATTTAATGGCGACATAGGAATCATCCAGAGTATAAATAATAACACTCAGGAAGCTAGCATACTTTTCGATGATGGTAAGATTTCTATTTATAATAGATCTGACATGACTGAATTAATGCTTAGCTACGCCACCACTATTCATAAAAGTCAGGGAAGCGAATTCGATGTAATCATCATGCCTATCAGCGGGGGAGCGCCTAAAATACTTACCAAGAATTTACTTTACACAGGCGTGACTAGAGCTAAAAAGATGGTGGTATTAGTAGGAACCTCGTTCGCACTAAACAGAATGGTAAAAAATAATTACACTAACAAAAGACTTACCCTTCTCACCGACCTACTGAAAGAAAGTAGTGAAAAAATCAAATTTATTTTTGGAGGCGAGAATGAAAATTAAGAAAAAGGTTAAAAAATTAATCACTAGCATTTTCGCTGACAAAAGCTGGAAATGTAATATTTGCGGAAAAGAAATTTTTACAGATAGCGACCTTAATCTTTGCGATACATGCGTGCACACCATCATTCCTAACGCGTATGACTTTTGCCCTAAGTGTAATAAGCCATATACTAAAGATAACAAATGTATCGCTTGTGCTAATAATTATTTCTTGTTTGAGAAAGCGTACGCTCCTTACATTTATGAAGATGGAATTAAATTTTTATTATCTAAACTGAAATTTAAAAATAGAGCATATATAGCAGATAATTTTTCAGACGCACTTAAAAACTTCATTAAACTTAAACATATTCATTTCGACTTAGTGACCAGCATCCCTATGAGCGATGACTCCTTCAAGGCTAGAGGCTATAATCAATCTTACCTTATAGCTCGACATTTAGCAGAAGGCTTCTACTTTAGAGATTTTCTTTTCAAAAAGAAAACTCTTCCACAGCATAATTTAAAATATAAAGAAAGAGAAGCTAACATAAAAAATGCTTTTTCCTTCAATGATAAATATACAGATATAATTAAAAACAAAATCATTTTACTAGTGGATGATATTTTTACCACTGGCCTTACACTAAATGAAGCGACTAGAGTATTGTTAGATAATGGTGCCAAGAAAGTCATTTGCTTATGCGTTGCTCACACAAAATTATAAAAAAAGAAGCTTTCAAAGCTTCTTTTTTATACTAAATCTATATTTCTTAATTCATCCTTCTTAGCAGCATACTCGCCTTCTTCATAAACTCTTAAATCTTCTATGGTTAAAATGGCTGCCACCTCTGCTTTCATTTCTTCTAAAATAGCAGTTATTATCACTTGATTTTCAGCCGAATATTTTATTAAGTCAGCAGTATACTCATCCACTATCTCTAGCAGTAATAGTTTTTCTTCTGCTAAAATTTCTTCTAACGTTTGAATTTCTTCTATCTCTATTATCATAGCTGCATACTCCCTATCATATACAGTGATCGCACTTATAGTTTCTATCTCTGCCGCATCTACTATCATAGCATCTATACTTTCTATTATAGAAATGAAATCTAATGGAGCATACTCAGCTTCTAGTGCTAAATATTGATTTTTTAAATTAGTGATAGCGATTTCTCTTTTTTCTTTTTCTTCACTTATATATATCTCTTCTTCTTCATACTTATTTAAAACATCTGCTAAATTTAATGTTAGATCGTTTAAATCTACTGTGGCAAACATCTCATTTTCACTAGTCGCGCTATTAATCAAATTTTTTATATCACTTATCATGCCCAGCATAATATTCCAATTCGCTTCGCTATAATCTATTTCATTATAATAAGCTAATATTAAATCTGCTTCTGCTAACAAGTTTACTCTCATCTCTGCCAGTTCTTTTTCTGCCACTTCTACTTTAGTCAGCACCGCGTCAAGTTCAGACACTGCATCAGTAAATAAAAATCTTTTTACCTCTTCTATATCAGTTAAGCTTTCTATGATCTCTTTATATTTTTCTTCTATAGCTATAATTTCTAATCTTTCTGCCGGCTCATAGTCTATTAGTTCATAAGTGTTTATCACATCTCTTAATTCTAAAATTTTTAGATTTTGAGCGTCTGTGAGCGGCTTGTCTGCATCCACGACAGTGACACTAAATGTAGCACTCACTAGACTGTTTATTTCACTCGCCGCTCTAATAGTAATAATTATACTAGCGTTTCCCTCATCACGAGCTGTGATTTTTCCCGCCAACTCATCCACTTCTACCACGCTTTCATCACTAGATGAAAATTTGAAATCTTTTTGGGTAGCGTTCTCTGGGTAAGCTATAGGCACTATAATATACTCCTCGCCTATATCCAGCTCTATATTACTATCAGTTAGCTTTATTTCTGTAGTAGCTTGAAATTTTTCACCATCATCCACACCACCTTTACTTAAAACCACTATGAGCAGTGCTATATTAACGACAGTGACCACCGATAAAATAATAGATATCCATAAAGTAGATTTTTTGATTTTTTTCTTAAGTGCCATATTTTCTCCTACTTTATAAGTTTAACATAATATTACATTTCTTGCAATCTTTTCTCTTCATTAGTTTTCATTTATGAATATAGTTAAAAATAAATTTAAATCTTCTGCAAACAGCTCTGCATTTTCATAGTATTTGCTATTTTTTAGGTCATCATATTTAAACTTATAAAACCCTTTATAAAATTTATATAAATCTATTTTTTCTGCTTTAATCAAGTTCAAGCCTTCCGCCACTTGGCTAGCTATTTCTGCTTTTATTTCAGATTTCACTGTATCAGAAAAATAGTTTTTGCTAGCGTCTTGAACTTGCTCTTGATCGCCATTTTCCACACTATCTAAATCTATGTCTATTACCATTTGTGCTCTAACTGAAGGGAATCCGTTGTCTAAACTATAATTGAAATAAACATCTCTTTTTTCTATCCTTATATTTAATGTAGCGTCATCTAATCCTAATTTATCATCGATCACATTTTCTATTTTTAAAACACCATTATCTCCACCTATTATCCATTTTAGACTTTTCATCTCATCGCTTGATAATGTTAATATTTTTACGCCATTTTTTAATATCGCCGTTTCTCCGCTGTTTTCTATTTCATACTTCTTACTAGCCTCAGCATCTGTGGTAGAACCTCCGCCAGTAGAACCTCCTGAATCGCCACTGCCACCTTCTTCACTTTCTTCTTCTACTAAATTTACCACACTAATTAAGCTTAGGCCTGACTGCGAATAATATTCATTTAAAAATGATTGAAGTGTAGATTCTGCACTTATAAGCTTGTTTTCATTGAATTTAAGCAGACTATCGAAGTTTATACCCGACTCGTTATGCTGCTTAGCCGTTTCTTCTAATAGTTTTTTTGCATCTTCATTAGTATTGATCAAAAGACTGTTTCTGCCTATTTTAAGGCCTCTATAAAATACATCTATTTCTTTCCCTAAATCTTTTTCGAGAAACTTATCGCTGATAGCTATCATAGAGCAGTGAGCTAGACCTATTCTTTTTCCTATTTTTAAACTTAATTTCTCTAGCGCATCTGCCGCACTTTCCCCTGACGCGCTATAAACTTTTAGTTCGCTATTAAAATTAGCATTATTCTGGGGAATTATTACCTGCGCACTGATTTCATATTCTGTAGTGAAATCTAGCCCCAGCCCCATCACCACAGCCCTTGATTCGCTTTCTGAAGCCTTGCTTATCGCCGATGGAAAAAATAAACACACTATGGCTAAAAATATGAAAATCATTTTATTCATTTTGATTTTTTTAATCATCTCTGTCATTTAGCCCACCTCTCATATTTGTTTAAATTTTTCTTTTTAGAGAAAGAAAATATTACCATGAAAATATATACTAATGCCATGATTATAATAGACGGATAAGAAAGCGCATCAGTCGCGATTACTACTATCTTTTCCACATTGATTCTGAGATATAAAAATATAATTAAACTAATCCCTGCCATAACATATAAAATTTTGTCTTCATTTTCCTTCTTGGTAGCATTACCGAACGCTGATACGATGAGATGAAAGGTAAACGCCACTTCAAAAAAGAGAGCTGATATCCATAATAATATAGGCATAAAATCCACCTGAAAAAAAGTATTGGTTCGCACTGCATTTTGAGCCATGTCGCTTAGCCCCAGCGTATGATAAGGCATATTGTTTTCGAACATTCCTATATAAAATAGGTAAAATAGCATGATCATTATCGCTGAGCTAGCATATGTCACATAGCATTTTTTTTCGAATTTTTTATCTATATCCACCTTTCCTATTAAAAGAAAGATAAACATAACATCCCCAAACCAAAGTATATAATCAAAGCCACTACTAAAAAAAGCCTCACTTCCACTTTTAGCTAGCGGAAATATATTAGTAATATTAGCGCTCCCCGCACCTAAAACAATCACCATAATTACCGCAAATAGTATCCCCCATATCAAAACTTCTATAGTTCTACCGTAAGCTATTAACCCCTTTTTTACCATATATACTGATAGTAAAAGTAGCGGAACAATAAAGGTAGATACAGGTAGCTCGGCGAAAAAATTGATCTTGAAAAAACTTTCCACCCCTACAGTGAGCAGTATTATCTTAAATAAAAAATATATTCCGACTAAAAAGAATATTACCGAAGTAAAAACTCTACCTATTTTGTTTTTTAGATATTCTAAAAAATTTATGTCCTTAAACTTTCTCATAAGTTTTAACCCGAAGACTAAAACCACTAAATCTAATACTAGAAACATTCCTACTAATAAGTATATATCTCTGCCTAAATCTTTAGAAAGAAGAGAAGGAAGCGCCATAAATTTTAAGCTTATCATAGATGTTATTAATAGAAAACAAAACTGTCTACTTGTTAATTCTTTTTTCATTCATTTTGCTCCTTGTTTTATTTTTCAGCTGCATGGCATCTGGGCGAGTGTTTAATCTTCCTAACGACTTTTTAATTATGCCGTCTTTAGCATCGCTTTGTTATAAGGGGTGATAGGATTTAAATATGGCACGTCATAACTGTTGATAGTGCTTATATATGCTAATAGGAATATTAACGCGCTAATAAGCCCTAAGAACCCGAATAATCCACCCGCAAATATTAAAAATAATCTTAATAATAAAAGCTGGCTGGCTTGTTTAGGCACAGTATATATAGTCAGTCCACTGAGCGCTACTATCATCACTGCAGGCGAACTGATAAGTCCTGCCTTCACTGCAGTGTCCCCTAGTATTAGAGCTCCCACTATACCTAACGCTGTTCCATAATATTTAGGCCCTCTTAGACTGCTTTCATATAATATATCGAAAAGAAATACTACGAACAATATTTCTATAAAGGGGGTGAAAGGAATGCCTTGAGTGGAGTTCATTATGGTGACCAGAAAGTTTAGAGGCACAGCTTTATAGTGATATAACTGCGCAGCCAGATAAAAGCCAGGCAAAATGATAGCCATAAGCATGCCAGCCAGTCTTATCATGCGAGTCATACTAGCCTTGAACGATCTGTCATAATAATCATTAGGACCTTGATAATCTTCCCACAGCATGAACGGAAGGGTTAGCACGCTCGGCGACCCATCCACCACTATAGCCACCCTTCCTTCTAAAAGTTTACTAGAAACTATATCTGGTTTTTCAGAAAATCCCACCTGCCTAAAAATGCTATTTTTGTTTTCTTCCAGATGATAGGTGAGGTATGAGCTGTCTAACACTCCATCTATGTCTATCTCTTTGATTTTCGCTTTGATTTTTTTAACTATTTTTTTGTTAGCTATTTTATCTATGTAAGCGATAGTGACCAGTGTTTTAGTATGTCTTCCCACATTCATATCTTCTGTCTTAAAGTCGACTGACCTGATTATTTTTCTAAGAAGCACTACATTTTCTATCGCATTTTCCGTAAAGCCTTCTCTTGGACCATTCACTACCACTTCTGTCTGCGGCTCACTCACTGATCTTCTAGGTGGAGACGCTATCCTTGCTACAGCTATGTCTTCCCATTTTTCATTTATGACTAAAGCGTCCCCTCTAAGAAGATTAAAATTAGCCTCATCTAGCGTGCTAGCTACTGTGCAATTATCCACTGTCAAAATTCTGTTCAAACAGTCTTCTGCTCCCTTAGCTATTTTATCACTTTGAAGAAGTGGCTCTATGATGAAGTGATTGATTAGTGAGCCTGATATAAAGCCCCTAAAAAAAACTATATAGTAAGTTTGCCCATTGTTTTTTATAGTTCTTTTTACTACACCTTCATTCTCTTCTATTTTCTTTAAAAATTCTTCTGCTAGTTTCATATTTTTAATTTGCTCTATTATCTTTAAAAAATACTTAAATATGAAAAAAAAGAGAATTTAATCCTCTTTTCCTTTTTTCTCTTTTTCTAAAACTCTAGCATGATTATCTAGTAAGTTATATCTTTCGCTATGAACTAACGCGCCCAGCATCCTACTTCTAGCTATAGGTATATCTTTTTCGATGTTATTAATCAGCTCTTTCATATATTCTCTATTAGTTTTATGATTAGCCTCACAGCAATTGAACATAATAGGTATATTTTTAGTGTACATTTTGATTTCTTTTTCGGTCACGAATAGCAGCGGTCTTATTACTGATATTTCACTTCTAGTCATATATAAGTTCGGTGCGAATGTAGATAGCCTTCCTTCGAATATCATACTTAGAAAGAAAGTTTCTATTAAGTCATCTGAATGATGACCTAGAGCCACTTTATTACAACCGAATTCTTTAGCCTTAGATGAAAGTATTCCTCTTCTAAGGTTAGCGCATAGGCTACATGGATTTTTTTCCTTCCTAGTATCGAAAACTATCTCTTTCACCTTCGTTCTTTCTATGTGAAGCTCTACACCTATTTTCTTCATATATTCTACCGTTTTAGAGTAGTCTTGCGTTCCGTCGAAAATATCTATCATTATCCCCATCACTTCGAATTTTTTAGGACTATATCTACTATATTCTTTCAGCATAGTTATCAGCGCCATACTATCTTTTCCGCCGCTAACTCCTACCGCTATTTTATCACCATCTTCTATTAGATTATATTTATCTATACATTGTCTCATTTTCCCTATAACAGACGCCATACTTTTTCCCTCTCTTTTTTAATCATTTTATAATAGCATACTAACCAGAAAATTTCAAATTTTTTTTGATTTTGTTTGTTATTTTTTTCTTTTAGTGGTAATATATAATTATAAATTATAGTTAATTTTATTTTAGTTTAAAAATATTATTAAATAGAGGAAGATTAATGAGAAAAATTTTAAGTAGCAAATTCCTAAAATTATCAGCTTTATTGCTAATGTTTTTTTTCACTGCCCTCTTTACCGCTTGTGGTAATGAAGACGATAGCGTGAGCAAAGTATCTCTTAACTACTCAGAAGTTCATCTTAATGCAGGAGACAGCATAGAGCTAGTGGCTAGTGTGCTGCCTGGCACCGCAGCTAACAGAGAAGTGAAATTTTCTTTCAGCACATCTAGCTATGAGGAAATTTCATATGTCACTCACCCTACATATTCTAACATAATCATCATCACTGTAGATGAGAGCACTATGATTGAAGGCTCATTCACGGTGACTGCTACCACTTTAGAAAATGATAAAACTGCATCTTGTAGAGTTTATTTCTACCCACCTACTACTAAATTAGAAAAAGTAGAAAATGTTCACTTTGATGAAGATTTAAATTTAGTATCTTGGGACAGTGTCACTGATGCTAAAGAATATGAAGTGGAATTAACTAACGCTGACGGCGTGACTACAGAGTTCACCACTTCTAACAATACTTTTAACAACTTTCCAGAAAATGAACGCGTGAGCGTTTCTGTCACAGCTATTGGTTCACCTTATCTCCACGAGCCTAGCCTACCATCTACTTCTTATGAATTTATAAAATTAGGAAAGGTGGCTAATCTAACTCATCTTAACCAAAGGCTATCTTGGGACGCTATATATCACGCTAGTGCTACTGGCTATGAAATATACATAAACAATAATTCACCGATAAGCGTGAAAACTAATAGCTATGAAGATTTATCGTTGTTTCAAAACAGCAGTACTACTTACACAGTTAGTGTGAAAGCGGTAGGAAGTGCGGCTCTTAATATATTTAGCGGACCTGCTTCTGATCCTATCTTAGTGAATAAGCTAGGCAGTCCTTCAGACTTAGAAATCAAAAACGGCGCTCTTTACTGGACACACAACGGAGTAAATCTTCCTTTTAATATAAAATTAATAGAAATAATTAATTCATCACCTGTCACCATTTTGGACGAACAGGTATATGGAAACTCTTACAGCTTCGAAGATTTTGACGGCAGTTTAGATGTAGGGATTTA
>CAYJMU010000021.1:0-12717 GCA_964371605.1 uncultured Lachnospiraceae bacterium | reverse complement strand
TACTGATGACGCTGGGAAAGGTGAAATCAAGTTAAGCACAGATGTTCCGGGTGAGTATGATAATATATATGTGACATTTGAAGAAAGTTTCAATATTCGAATAGAGTTCGTGTTCGGCTGGACTATAGACCAGTTAGTGGTGATAGGCGATAGCGGAAAAGTATATGAAACTTTCACTAAGCTTGATTTCACAGATAGCACTGTTATCATGAGAGATATAGTGGTGCTAGAGCCGCTCACAGTGAAAGCGGATTTCGAGTTAAAGAAATATGATGTAGACATAGAAAGTAAAGAAGGCACGAGCCTGAGTTTAGGAACGGTAAGCACTAATGCAGTTAGCGGCCTGATTACTCATGACAATCCACTTATAATCTCGGCAATTAATGTAAAATATGGCTATGAACTGAGAAGTGTAGAAGTATGGCAATATAATACAGACTTAGGCATTTATGAACTTAAAACTACCACAGGATTTATAGATAAAATAACGAAAGATGTATTAGTATTAAACGAAGCTCAAGAAAAGCTAAAAATAATAGTGCATTATACGCTAAAAGAATATGAGATAAATCTAAATGTAGCTACTACTGAATATGCAGGCGAACTAACTTTAAGCACTGCTTATAATTCAATATATGAAGCAAATATGTTCCTTCACGGCACAGTGGTGAAAGTGGTGGCGGTGAGTAATACTGGAGCGAGTATAAGGATAGCTGAATTCATTGGTGAAGAAGGCGGGCTGATCAGCACTTCTAATTTACTTATCGAAAATATAAATGGTGTTAGGGATATAGATTACACCATACTTCTAATAGATTCACATTATGAAGTGAATGTGTACTTTGAAGAAAGACAAATGTTCTTAACGGTAGAAGAGAATGAATATATTGATAGCGTAGAAATAACTAATAGTGGATATAATGAAACTTCTTTTGTGACTGTTCATGCAGTTTTCGGCTATCATATAGATGAAGCGTCACCTATGATAGTGACCAGTTTAGAAAAAGGTGAAGTGGGAAGCGTTCATGATATATCAGCACTCACTTCAGAAACTTTATTAGATGATAGATTTTCTATCACATTTAAAATAGATAATCTCATCAAAGATATAAGCATAGATATGAATATGATTATAAACACTTATACAGTTTCTATCACTAACCTTGATGATAGAGGGGAATTAGTCATAGTAGAAAAAACTGTCAATCACGGCGGAAGCGTGGAGATGGGGAACAAATATTCTCATGACATGTATGATGTAGAAAAAATAGAGTATGTAGTGACTGCTAGAGGAGATAGATTTAGCGGTGAAAGTTATAGGGGCGAGATATTAGGCGTCAAATATAAAGATGTTTATACGCTAGAAAATGTGTTAGGAGATGTAGTGTTCTCTCCTACATATAAAATCAAAACATTCACTATAGAATTAGTAAACGCGCCTGGCGGCACTCTAAGTTTAGATGGCGGAGAAGAAGGAGCTACCTACTTATACGGAAGTGAAGCGGTGGTGACTGCTAAGGCAGGCGGTGAGTATAGCATTTATCAGTTTAATATAAATGTAAGAGACGCTAATGGCGTGATTAGCTCAGTTTATCCTAGTGAAAAAATAACTATTCTTCCTAATCCAAATGGGGAAGCGGGATATGTATTGAAAAGTTATTTGTTATCTGAAATAGATAGAGATATAGTAGTGACAGCGTCATATTATGAAGATTTCACTATATCGGTGAATGATGAGCTTATGACATCGCTCACATATGATGGTGTGAAAGATGCTAGGGTGGAATTCACAGTAGCTGAAAAAAACATACCTAGCGTGATGTATAATACAGATCTAGAAATCAAAATATATGCACTTCACTACTCAGAAGATGATGATCATGTGGTGGAGTATAAAACATTTAGAATAAATGGTGAGTTATATGACCTGCCTAATAAAAATCCAGTAGACAATTCATATACTATTGTGTTAAGCGGCGTATTAGAAGATGTTTATATCGAAATGGAAATAGTAGACAGATTATATGAAATAGTGGTGAATGGAGAAGTTTTAGTGACTTCTGAAAATTTAATCACAGCAGAAGTGAACGATAAGAGTGTGGGAATGTTTACCGTTTCTCCTGATGTGAACCTGTTTAGGGGAGATAGCCTTTCATTTGTTTTCGAAAAAAATATATCTGCAGAGATCAATGAGCTTAGATATAAGTATGAATTAGCAGAAGAATGGATAACTTTCCAGCCAGATGAAATAATAAGCTATGATAATATTACTGATGATATAGTAGTAGAGATAGATTATGTAAACTTCTATTCAGTAGTGATCAAAGATTCCTTTAATCATAATATAGTGAAAGTTTATAAAGGTGAAACAAGTGTATGGACAGGTGGCGTAGCTACTGCATTCAGTAGAGGAGATGGATCTAAGGATAATCCTTATATGATAAGCAGCGGTGATGAACTTCAATACATGGCAGATGTGACAAGTGTTAGCGCAGGTAAATATTATCAACTAGATACTAATTTAAATATGAGCGGATTATCGTTCAGGCCTATAGGAAATTTAACCAGTCCTTTCAAGGGGCACTTTGATGGGAATGGTCACAGCATTTCAGGGTTAAATGTAGAGGCGGAATATGCAGGCTTATTTGGAGTGGTAGAAGGAGTCTCTGAAAGTAGTCCTAGCATCATAGAAAACTTCGAAATAAGCAGCGCTAGCGTGAAAAGTGTAGTAATGGCTGGCGGCGTGGTGGCTAAAGGTAAGAATCTAGTTATCCAAAATTTAAACAGTAGCATCAGCGTAAACACTTTAGACTCGCATTATAATGAAAGAAACAGATATACATATTATAGCGGCGCGGGTAAAGGCGGCGGGCTTGTAGGTGAAGGCGAGAATATAACGCTTTCTAGAATCAAGCATTCAGGAAGTGTGAGAGGGCATTCTGTAGGTGGAGTGGCTTATAAATTAATAAATTCTAAATTAGATCATATATATACTACGGCTAGCGCGATAATGCTAACTTCATGGAGTGATGGCTTAGATTCAGTAGGTGCGGCAGGTCTTGTGTATGAAAACACTGGCGACATGAAGAATATAGAAGTAAGCGGAAATCATGGGGCTAGTGGTTCGGGTGATGATGATAAAAATAGTAATCCAAGAGTCGTATACTATGGTATGTTTAAATCTAATACTGGAAGTATAGAAAATGTGACTGTTAGCGGAAGTATAAGCGGAAATTATTCTGGATATGATGACGCATATGGATATGTGAGTGTTTATGGTATAGGGGCTTCCCAAAAAGGTGATATTGAAAATCTCCATAGAGTAGGAAATACATCTATACAGGTTAATACTGATGAAGTGAATAATAGTGGCTCGGTTGTGGGCATGATAAACTCAGTGACTGGAAATGTGAAAAATGTTAGTTTAACAGGAAATGTTTCAGCTTCTGGTTCCGCTAGATATTATAAATCAAGCAGCGGGAATAAAAATTATAAATATTCTTATGTGAGCGCTACAGGTATGTTTGGTAGCGTGAGCGGAAGTTTAACTGATGTGGTGCTAAAGGGTGATTTAACTGCATATAGTTCATCTTCAGCTTCTCCTGGGGCTTCGGTCACAGGCGTAGTAGGAAGTGTAGGTGGAGATTTAACGAATGTGAAAGTAGAATCAAACATGAGCGTGCCAAGTTATTCTGGAAAGACAGGTTCTAGTAAATCACTTACTGGTGTGGCTAGCAGAGTGAGTGGAGATGTTAGAAATCTTACCATTAGTGGAAACTTAAGCGGTGGAGCTGGTGGAGATGGAAGTTCATCATTTACTGGCTACGGCGGGATAGCTACTGTAGGCGGAAATGTAGAGAACGTGATTAGTTCTCAAACTATTAATTTCACAGCTAGTGGCGGAAAAGAAGATGATGATTATTATAGTGCGAGCATGACGGCAAGTGCATTGTTTGGAAACATTTCAGGAAGTATGAAGAATGTTGAAAAGAGTGGAGATGTTAGCTTTTCATCTAGTGCTTATAATGATGCTTCGTTGAATGCAGCAGCTGTAGCGTTTAGTGCAGGAGATGTGGATAATATTTCTCTAACAGGATCTTATTCTTTAAGAGCAGATGCTAAAGAGGAGGGAGTAGATTCGAATGTGACGTTCTCTGGCATAGCAGGGGCGGCTAAAAATGTGACTAATGTATTTAATTCAGCTAGTTTTAATATTAGTTCTACAGGCGGCGATGATGAAAGGGGAAATGCTGACGCTAATGCATATAGTATTTCAGCGGCTATTAGTAGTGCTAGTAATGTTTTAAATACGGGCAGTCTAATAGTAGATGCTACTGGTGAAGATAATGGCGAGGCTGAAGGTGCTATGTTTGGTAGTGTTGCTGGAAACATTTCCAACGTTATAAACAGAGGTTATATAGATATCGCAGGAGATGCTAAAGAGAAAGATGCAGGAGGAAGTGGTGAGGCTAATGCGGCCGGCATAGCTATAAGCGTAGCTGGAAGTGTAAGCTACTCTGCTAATGAAGGGCAAATATATGCAGATATAGATTCTAGCTCTAATAGCGGAGGAAGTGCTGCGGGCATAGCTTTAAGTGTAGGCGGCGATATTACTAATTCATATAATTCAGGATATGTGCGAGTAGACTATAAAGTAAGCTTTGAGGACAATGATACTCCAGTAGATGGTGACATGGAAGCTGCGGGCGTAGCTGGCAGAGTAGGCGGAACTATTTCTAATGTTTATAACTCGGGTGCAGTGAAAGCGAGTGGTGATGGCGAAGGTAGCGTTGCTGGTATAGCGGTAGACGCTAATGGCGAAGTGAATCATGCTATCAATTATGGCGATATCGAGTTCGATTCAGACATCGAAAAAAGCGGAAAAGTTTACGCTGGTGGCATAGTAGCTGAAGGCGGCGTGTTGAAAAATTGTGTAAACGTAGGAAATGTAGACGCTACTGCTGAAGAAGATGATGAAGAGTATGATAGTCCTGAACTATTCGTTGGCGGTATAGCTGGCAAGGCAGGTAGCATTTCATATTCTTATAGCATTGGCGATGTTAAAGCATATGCTGGCTTAGATGATCTTAGCGTTGGCGGTATAGCTGGCGACGTTAGTAATGTTTCTTACAGTTATTCTGGTGGATACATAAGAGGTAGAACGCGTAGTGAAAAAGTGGAAGCTAAAATTGGCGGTATAGCTGGCGATGCTAGCAGTGTAAAATATTCTTATTCGGTGGCTGATTTAGGCGAGAATGCAGATGTCGCACTGATGGGGTCTATAGTAGGCGATGGTAATGTAGATTATTCATACTCTATAGAAGCCCAAAATAGTGACACTGATGATTCTGACGCAGAAGAAAAAGCAGAGAAAAATGGGTATGTAGTTTCTGCTAGTGCTATAGCTAGTGGTAATTCTATGAAAAATCTTCTTAGAACGCTAGAGCCGTATACTGCTGAAACATACTTCGAAACTCCGGAAGGAGATAAGAAAATATTTGACGCGATGAATTGGACTATATTTAGTGATGAAAAATTCGATACAACTTCTGGAAAACCAGTCTTGCAGTTCGATCATTCGTTTACAGATTTTTCTGTAGAGGTGGAAACAGGGGGGTATGAAACGGATTTCTATACTACTAACTTTAATTTAAATCATATTAGAGAAGGCACTGTTATCACATTAGTAGCCCCAGAAACATATAGAGAAAAAACTTTCGTGGGCTATTATTGGAATGATGTCACTCTAGTAGGAGCGAGCTATGTTTCAGATATAGAAATAAATGCAGACGGATTTATAATGGCAAGATATGCCTAAAAAAAAGATTCCTTTTTTGGAATCTTTTTTCATTTTATAGAGCGGACATTACTTTATGCGCTATAGTATTGTCTACTATATCTGCATAGTTTTGTTTATCGCTTTCATCTAACACGCTAGAATTTATCATCATATTTTGAAGATTGTTAAAGCTGTCTAGGCTCATAACAGGAGATTCACTCCATGCGTCGATATTTTTATAATTAGTGATGCTATCTTCTATATCTTCATCAGTGAATGTGTCAAATGATGGTTTTAGAGCTTTCACTATATTTTCCATGCTTTCAGTCATGATGTAAGTGTAGCCTTTCATTACTGCTGCGAGGAAGTCTTCGGCTATCTCTGGATGCTCTTTTAGATAGCTCTCATTAGCCATGAACACAGTGAATGGTATGCTGCCGCTTTCACTTCCCACGCTGTCTACTATATATCCTTTTCCTTCTCTAACTATGCTGCTAGCAGTAGGTTCGAATGCGGTCATGTATATATTAGTATCTGAAGATGCAGTGAATGCAGAAACTATATTGTTAAAGCTTACAGATAGATCGAAGTTTAGATCATTTTCTATATCATAGCCATTGTTTTCTAGAGCTTTTTGTAAACTCATAGCTGGCGAGCCACCTTGTCTGCCTGCTATTATGTGCGAGTCACCAAGGTTAGACCAGTCGAAATCAGGCTGATCAGTTTTGCTAATCAAAAAGCTTCCATCTTTCTTGGTTAATTGCCCGAATATTTTAGGTAGATCATCTCTGCCTTGTGCTGCCACGCTGACTGCTGTTTCAGGGCCAAGCAGTGCTATATCCGCGGTGTCAGTAAGTAGTGCCGTCATAGCCAAATCGCTACCGCCAGCATTAGTCAGTTCTATAGTAAGGCCTTCATCTTCGAAGTATCCTAAATTCATAGCTGCGTAAAGCGGTGCGTAGAAAATAGAATGGGTGACCTCACTAAGTCTTATGGTGTTTTCATCATCTTTTTTTCCACAACCTACGAATAGGAGAGAAGTCATAGCGAATATCAACATCATAAATATACTAAATTTTTTCATATTGCCTCCTTTTTTAGACATATTATTAGTTTATTTTAATTTTAGAGAAAATGTGCAGAAAAGTGCAGTTCACGCTGAGAAAAGTGTATATCTTTTATTGACTTTTTTTAAATTTTAGTCTATACTTAGTTATCAATGGAGGAATATTTATGATTTTGCTAGGAAATGCGCTTTTAGAGAGATTACTTTTGATCAATGTTATTTTTGGAATGTTGTTCATTATGCTAGGTTTAGCGTTTATGATTTTAGCTCCTAGAATAGCTAGAAAGAAAAGAGGAACTTCTGAAGTGGACCCTCACGACAAGATAATTAATAATTATAAAAGAATAGGGCTTATACTTATTTTAGTAGGTATGGTGCTGATGATAATTCAATAATTTAAGATGATAAACTTAGTTTTTTTCTATATAGAAAGTGAGATTAAGTTTATTTCTAATTTATGCGAAAGATATTAAAAAAGGATTTTAGGTATGGACAATAATTTTGATTTTAAAAACAAGGAAGATGGTATATATAAAAAATGGCTAGACGCTAAATATTTTAGTGCGTCTGTTAATAAGGATAAGGGTAAATTCTCTATCATTATGCCGCCGCCGAATATTACTAGTAAGCTTCATATGGGGCATTCATTTCAGGAAACTATCCAAGACATCATCATCAGAAAAAAGAGGATGGATGGGTTAGAAGCATTATGGCTACCAGGAACAGATCACGCAGCTATAGCTACAGAAGCTAAAGTGGTGGAAAAGCTAAAAACTCAAGGCTTAACTAAAGAAATGATAGGTAGAGACGCATTCGATATAGAAATCAAAAAATGGTATGATGAATATAAGGGCGAGATTATCAATCAATTTAAGAAAATGGGATTTTCTTGTGACTGGGATAGATTAGCTTTCACTATGGATGAGAAAAATTCTTATGCGGTAAGATATGCGTTTCATTCGTTATATAAAAAAGGTTTGATATATAGAGGAAACAGAATGGTGAACTGGTGTCCTACTTGTAAAAGTAGCATTAGTGACGCAGAAGTGGATCATAAAGACAATGCAGGCTTCTTCTGGCATATTAGATATGCTATAGAAGGAAGTGGTGAATATTTAGAACTAGCTACTACCAGACCAGAAACTATGCTAGGCGATAGCGCAGTAGCCGTGAATCCTAAGGATGAAAGATATGCTCATCTAGTAGGGAAAAGAGTTCTTTTACCATTAGTAGAAAAATATATTCCTATAGTAGCGGACGAATATGTAGATATGGAGTTCGGCACAGGCGTGGTGAAAATCACTCCAGCTCACGACCCTAACGATTTAGAAGTGGGAAAAAGACATGATTTAGATGTCATTTGCGTGATGAATGAAGATGGCAGTATTAATGAAAATGGTGGTGTTTACGCAGGACTAGATAGATTCGAAGCTAGAAAGAAAATAGTAGAAGATTTAGAAAAGTCAGGAAATTTAGTGAAAATAGAGCCGCACATGAACAGTGTGGGGCATTGTGACAGATGTAAAACAGTGATAGAACCGCTAATAAGCTTGCAGTGGTTCGTGAAGATGGAAGAGCTGGCTAAGCCTGCTATAGAAGTAGTAGAAAAAGGTGAAGTGAAATTCGTTCCAGATAGATTTAAAAAACTATACCTAAATTGGCTTAAGAATATTCGCGATTGGTGTATAAGTAGACAGCTTTGGAGTGGGCATAAAGTGCCGGTGTGGGTTTGTCAGGATTGCAAGGAAGATATAGTAGAATTAACTGACCCTGAAGTTTGTCCTAAATGTGGAAGCAAGCATTTGGTAGCTGAAACAGATACTCTAGATACTTGGTTCAGTAGTGCATTGTGGCCGATATCTACTTTAGGTTGGCCAGAAAAAACTCCTGACCTTGATTACTTCTATCCGACTAATGTATTAGTGACTGCTCAAGAAATCATTCAATTATGGGTAGTTAGAATGGTGTTTAGCGGCCTTGAATATGTAGGAAAAATACCTTTTGAACATGTGGTTATAAATGGGACTGTGAAAGACGCTGAAGGTAGAAAGATGAGCAAAAACTTAGGCAATGGCGTAAACCCTATAGAAATCATAGAAAAATACGGCACAGATGCTTTAAGGTTCAGTTTGTTTAACGGTGTTAGTATAGATGCAGACACTAGATTTAGTGAAAAGAAGGTAGAGCTAGCTAGCGCATTTATAAACAAAATATGGAATGCTAGTAAATACACTCTTATGCAAGTGAGTGAGCTGAAAGATTTCAGCATAGATGAAAAGAAATGCTCGCTAGCTGACAAGTGGTTTTTAGAAAAATTAAATGAGCTAGCTGAAAGCGTGGACGCTAAATATCTTAGATTTGATTTAGGTGGCGTGGCGAGTGAGCTTTATGATTTCTTCTGGACTACCTTCTGTGGTTATTATATAGAAATAAGTAAGGCTCAGATCATCAGCGGTAAAAATGCAGAAAATGTGAAGGTAGTGCTTCATCACGGATTAGTTTCATTACTTAAGCATCTTCACCCATTCATTCCTTTCGTGACAGAAGAGATATATCTAAACTTACCTGGCTGTGAAGAAAGCATTATGATTCAGCCTTCACCAGTAGTGAGGGGCAGTAGAAACAAAGCTGAAAAGGTAGAGTTTGAAAAGGTGATAGAGTTTATTAAAGCGGTTAGAAATCTTAGAAAAGAAAAAAATCTAGCAGACAATAAAAAGACAGATCTTTTATTAGAAGAAGATAATAAAGAAATACTTGTTAATGCTGAAATTATCAAGAAATTAGCAATGATAGAAAAGATAGATATCGTGGATTTAGAAAAAGAAGAAAGACAGGTGGCTAGTATTACTACCGAAATGGGCAAGGCTTATTTAGTGGTAGGCGAAAAAATAGATGCTGCTAAAGAAATAGAAAGGCTTAGTCAAGAGTTAGCCGTTTATGAAAGCGAGTTTAACAGATGTAATAAAATGCTTTCTAATGAAGGCTTCGTGAAAAAAGCACCTGAAAATATGATAAAAGCAGAAAAAGAAAAAATGGCTAAATATGAAAACTTGATCTTAGAGATTAAAGAAGAAATAGCTAAAATAAAGTAGGAGGAAAGTATGGCAGAAAATAGAGTGACTATGGAAAAATTAGTAAACTTGTGTAAAAATAGAGGTTTCATTTTTCAAGGCAGTGAAATATACGGCGGACTGGCTAATACTTGGGATTACGGTCCATTAGGCGTTGAGCTGAAAAATAATATAAAGAAAGAGTGGTGGAAAGCCTTCGTTCAAACTAATGACAATTCTTTTGGTGTGGACGCGGCGATACTTATGAATCCTACAGTATGGAGTGCGAGCGGTCATGTGGACAGCTTTTCTGATCCGAAGATGGATTGTAAAGTGTGTAAAACTAGACATAGAGCAGATACATTGATAGAAGAATACGCAGCTAAAAAATCTATAGAAATAGATGTAGATGAAATGACTAAAGAAGAGATGGAAGAATATATTAATAAAAACAATATAAAATGTCCTAAGTGTGGAGGAAAAGATTACACTGAGATCAAAAATTTCAATCTTATGTTCTCTACTAATAGAAGTGTGACAGATGCTGCTACTAATCTTATTTATCTTCGTCCTGAAACAGCTCAAGGGGAGTTCGTGAACTTTCTAAATGTCCAAAGAAGCATGAGAGCTAAAGTGCCTTTCGGTATAGCTCAAATAGGTAAAGCGTTTAGAAATGAAATCACTCCTGGTAATTTTACTTTTAGAACGGTAGAGTTCGAGCAAATGGAGCATCAGCTTTTCTGTAAAGAAGGGCAAGACGAAGCTTTCTATGAGGAATATAAAGATAAAGCTATGAAGTTTTATGAATCTTTAGGGTTTGCTCCTGAAGTTCTTAGATTTAAAGACCATGATAAACTAGCTCACTATGCTAAAGCGGCATGTGATGTTCAGTTTTACTTTCCGTTCGGTTGGGGAGAATTAAGTGGTATTCATAATAGAACTAATTACGATCTATCTAGACACCAAGAGTTTAGCGGAAAAAATATGATGTATATGGATCCTATTACTAATGAAAAATATATTCCGTATGTAGTGGAGTATAGCGTAGGGGCAGATAGGTTAAACTTAGCTGTTATGAGTAATGCTTATAAAGAAGAAGTGATGAATGATGGGGATGTTAGAGTGGTTTTAGCCTTGCCATTTAAATTAGCGCCTTACAAGTGTGCTATATTACCTCTTCAAAAAAATCTAGGCGAAAAAGCTATGGAGATTTACAGAGAACTTAAAAAAGAGTTTATGGTAGATTATGATGATGCGGGTAGTATCGGTAAGAGATACCGCAGGCATGATGAGGTGGGAACGCCTTATTGTATGACTATTGATTTTGATACACTAGAAGATGGCACAGTGACTGTGAGAGATAGAGATACTATGCTTCAATCAAGAATCAAGATAGAAGATTTAAAATATTTCTTAATGAGTAAAGGCGAATAAAAGCAGGAAAAATTAAAGTAAAAGAGGTGAATGATGAATATTTGGCATAATATTAGTGATGATAGAATTAAAGAAGATGACTTTATAGCATGTATTGAAATACCTAAGGGAAGCAAGAAAAAGTATGAATTAGACAAAGAAACTGGGCTTATTATATTAGATAGAGTGCTTTACACTTCTACCCAATACCCAGCAAATTACGGATTCATACCTAAAACATTGAGTGATGATGGTGATCCGTTAGATGTATTATTATTATGTAGTGAAGATATTCATCCGCTAAGTTTAGTGAGATGTTATGCTATAGGAATGGTGACTATGGTAGACGGCGGCGTGAATGATGAAAAAATCATTGCTATAGCTTACGGCGATCCTATCAATAATACTTATAAATCTATCAAGGATTTGCCTAAGCATGTTATGGATGAACTTTTACATTTCTTATCAGTGTATAAGCAGCTTGAGGATAAAATCACTATCACTAAAATGGTGGAAGATGCAGATGCAGCTAAAGAAGCTATTAGAGATGGTAAAGAAAAGTATAGAAAATATATGGAAGAAAACGCTAAATAAAGCGTTTTTTCTTTTAATAAAGCAGCTATATAGATAATATGTAAGAAAAGAGTTAAAAAAGGGTCTTGAAAAAGTGGGCGCGTGGTGTTATAATTTTTTCGTGATTAAAAGGAGATTTTTATAATATGATAGAAAAGATATCTGAAAGAAGATTTAAAGATGGTGATATAAAAAATGATGGAATTAATTTCGATGCATCTAAAGATTATAATGAAATTTTAACTATGCTAGAAAAAATGAAAAGGCCGTGCGGTATACTTTCTGCAGAAGGTTTTATTTACGGGACTGACTTTCACAGGCATAATGACAAATATGATGAACTATTAGCTAGTGGCATAGAAGTGAAAAATCAATTAAGTGTAAAATACGCTAATGGGAAATTAATGATAGGCGATTTTCATAATATTCCTACTGAAAAACAGGTAAAGGCTTTAGAAAATTTTTGTATCAGGGCGGCTAAGTTAAATGGCATTAATAAAGATAGCTATGGTTTCATAGAATACTTCACTGATTTTATGGTGAATAGATTTTCAACTAGTGCGAATATGGGGACTGAGTGTGACCGTGAGTGGTTGATGGAAATGTTATCTAGAAGGCATGCTGCGGCTAGAGCTAGCGAGTATTATGATGTTAGGCTAGGTAGAGAGTATATAAAATCTTCACTGGCTAAAATGGAAGAAAGATTAAGAAGGAAGAAAGAATTTCAGGAAGCTAGAGAGAGAGTGGCTTTAGAAGTAGAAGAAAAAGAAATAAAAAGAAAGGTGCCCCCCTTTCTTTTTTTTAGAAAAAATAGAAAGAAGGCTTGTCAAGGGCGT
>CAYJMU010000020.1:7268-12966 GCA_964371605.1 uncultured Lachnospiraceae bacterium | reverse complement strand
CGGATTTGGCGGCGGCTTCGGTGGCGGCTTCGGTGGCTACAGTGGTGGCGGCTTCGATGATTTGTTTGATAATATTTTTTCATCTTTCAGGACAGGCGGCGCGGCTAGAAATACAGGAAAAATGCGTGGCTCAGATGTAGAAGCTAAAACTACTATATCTTTCGAAGAGGCAGCGTTAGGTGTGAGTAAAGCTATCAGCGTGAACAGAGTGGAAAATTGTGATAAGTGTAAGGGGACAGGTGCGAAGAATGGTACTGCATTTACCACTTGCTCAGATTGTAATGGAACAGGTCAAGTGAGAATAGTCCAAAACACCATCTTCGGCAGAGTGTCTAATGTCACTACTTGTCCGCACTGCTCAGGTAAAGGTAAAATTATAAAAGAAAAATGTGATGAATGTCATGGAAAAGGAAAAGATAAAACGCCTAAAACTTTCAATATAAATATACCAGCAGGTATAGAAGATGATCAAGTGATGAGATTAAAGGGTGAAGGAAATGCTGGAATGGGTGGCGGTCCTAATGGGGATATACTCATTCATATCAAAGTTCTTCCGCATAAACTTATCACCAGAAAGGGGAATCATCTATATGTAGAAGTTCCGCTACCTGTAAATATAGCGCTATTAGGCGGAAAGGTAAAAGTTCCAGCCATAAAAGAACTTTTAGAATTAAAAATACCAGAGTTAACGCAAACAGGGACGGTATTTAAAGTGAAAGGAAAAGGGGTGAAGGATATAAGGCGAGAATCATATGGTGATTTATATGTGACTGTGAATATCGAAATGCCTAAAACTTTAGACAAAAATTTAAAGAAAAAATGCGAAACGCTATTTAGTGAAATGAGTGAAAACGTCTTCGTGAAAACTAAAGATTATCAAAACAAATTATAAAATATATAAAATGTTTTTATATAAAATAATGCTATAAACTACTTGACATAGCGTGTTTAATAGTATATAATTTATAAGAAATTATGAGTAGAGGTGAGAAAAATGAAAAAAGATATACATCCTAATTACACTGATACTACTATAACTTGTGCTTGTGGAGAATCATTCGTGACTCGTTCAGCAGCTGGAAAAGATGAAGTTAAAGTAGACGTATGTAATAAGTGTCATCCATTATTTACTGGAAAACAAAAGCTAGTAGATACAAGTGGTAGAGTAGAGAAATTTAACAAAAAATTCAATAGAGCATAATAGAGCCGATATGGGTTCTGACAGACATAACCATATAGGTTATGTCTTGTTTTTTTGGAGAGGGATATGATTAATTTTAAAAGTTTTTTTAAAGATTTGAAGAGTGATGCTATGAGTAGCTATAAATATAATGTTAGCGACTTAGAATTTTTAGTGGCTGAAATTTTAGGAAAGAGCAGAACAGAGCTTTCCATAGTGGAAACTATTACTAAGGCTGAAATGATGAAAGTTATCACTGGCGTCCATAAACTTAAAAAAGGGCTTCCGCTAGAAATAATCATAGGGCATAGTGAATTTTTTAATTCGAAAATTTTGGTGAATAAGTATGTATTATCACCTAGACCAGAAACAGAACTTTTAGTCGAAAAAGCTATTAGTGTTATTAAAGAAAAACTTAAAAGCACTAGCATAGTGAAAGTGTTAGATATTTGCTCAGGGAGTGGAGCTATAGGTATTAGTCTAAAAAAAGAATTAGGCGATAATATCATATTAGACAGTGCAGATATTAGCAAAAAAGCTATAGATCTAGCTAAAAAAAGTGCAGCTATTAACAAAGTGAATATTAATTTCATTAAGTCGGATATGTTTTCTAATATAGTGGAAAAGTATGATGTTGTGATTTCTAATCCACCTTATATAGAAACTAATCTAATCAAAACGCTAGAGAAAAAAGTGCAGAAATATGACCCTTATATCAGTTTAGATGGTGGAAAAGATGGCCTTGACTTTTATAGAGTGTTAGCTAAAAATGAGCATATAGCTAAAGATGGCGTGATGCTACTTGAAATAGGCTTTGACCAAGCGGAAAAAGTTTTAGAATTGATGAAAGATTTCAGAAAAAAAGAAGTCATAAAAGACTTAGAGAAAAATGACAGAATAATATATTTGGAGAAATAAAATGATAAAGAAATTAGTTAAGGTGAAAGAGAAGTATGATGAAATTCAAGAAATGCTTATCGATCCTGATCTGCTAAGCGACCAAAAAAGATATGTAAAATTAGCTAAGGAATCGAAAAACCTAGAGCCTATAGCTAATTTGTTTGATGCTTATGTGAAAGTGAGTAGCTCTTTGGAAGCAGACAGAAAGGCATTAAATGATGAAACTGATGAAGAAATGAAAGCGATGCTTTCTGAAGAGATAGAATTAGCAGAAGCTAAGCTAAAAGAGCTAGAAGCTGAAAGTGAAATTTTATTGCTTCCTAAAGATGAAGATGATGAAAAGAATGTAATAGTAGAAATCAGATCAGGAGCAGGCGGTGATGAAGCTAGTTTGTTCGGGGCTGAAGTGATGAGAATGTTAATAAAATTCGCTGAAGGCAGTAGATACAAGGTAGAAATGATGGATGTGAGCGAAACTGAGCTTGGCGGGGTGAAAGATGCTACCTTTATGATAAAGGGCGCTGGAGCGTTCGCTAGATTCAAGTATGAGAGTGGAGTGCATAGAGTGCAGAGAGTTCCAGACACTGAAACTCAAGGCAGGGTGCATACATCTACTATCACAGTTGCCGTTCTTCCTGAACAAGAAGATATAGACTTCGATATAAATGAAAAAGATCTAAAGGTGGATGTATATAGAGCGAGCGGGGCAGGTGGCCAGCACGTAAACAAGACTGAAAGTGCGGTGAGAATTACGCACTTACCTACAGGTATGGTGGTGGCATCACAAGACCAAAGAAGCCAAATTCAAAACCGTGAAAAATGTATGAATCTTCTAAAGAGCAAGCTTTATGACCATTTCAAGAGTGAAAAAGATGAAGAGTATGCGAAGAAGAGAAAGGACCAAGTAGGAACAGGTGATAGAAGTGAGAGAATCAGAACTTATAACTATCCTCAAGGCAGAGTGACTGATCATAGAATAAATATGACAGTATATAGTCTGACTAACTTCCTAAATGGTGACATGAAAGAAATGATAGATTCACTAGAAAGAGCTAGTCAAAAAGCGAAACTTGAAGCTAGTGCAGAATAGGACGAGGTTAAAGCTATGTATAGAAATCAAACTATTTTAGATAACGAAAGTATGCAAAAAAGTGGCGCAAAGATCATGACTGTGTCTAGAGTGATGGGGGCAATACTGGGTATAGCCATGATGGGTGGCGGTATATATATGTTGGTGAAAATGATCGATTATCTATTAATGCCAGGAATATTATTAACTGTCATGGGATTTGTTTTCGCAGTGTTTAATATTTTCTTTTATAAAAAACTTACTAGCTATTTAGTGAAGTCAAGACTAGGAGATAGGAAAATATCTATAGAATATATATTCGATGAAAAATTAACTATAGCGTCATCTTTAGTTTCGGATGGTAATGTAATTAACTCTCTAAATTCTTACGGAGAGATTAGCACAGAATTTCATAATTTATATAAAGTAGAAGAGGCGAAAGATGAACTATTTATATATCTTAAAAAGATGACCAAGTTTACAATGAAGAAAGATGAGGCTTTCGAAGAATACAGAGAAGAATTAAAATCTATTTTAGGAAATAGATATATAGATAGGCGAAGAAAAGAAATATGAAAGAAAGAAGAGATATGAAAGAAAGATATCTCTTTTGAGTTTATACGCGTCCATAGTGTTTATGAGAGATATTTCACTACGAACGCATCTATACGCGTCCATAGTGAAATGGAGATCACAATGCGCTTCGGACGCATTATTTCGAGTTCGAATCTTGATGGACGCACCAAAAAAAAGAAGTAGATTTAGCTGCTTCTTTTTTTTATATTTAAAGTTTATTAAATTTAACATTATCTTTCACTATTCTTTTAAACTTGATTTTATCTATTACATTATAAAGGTTATCATAGCAGCGCTCTTTATTTTTAGCACCTAGCCATCTAAAGATTTTAGAATTATGATTACTTTTTTTATAGCATTTTAGATTGAATTGTTTTACTATTTTTTCGCCATCATCAGAAATTACATCCGCTATTATTCTATTGAAATATATTCCTTTTTTAGCTAGTTTAGCGAATGCCAAAATTTTAGCTTTTATTAAGTCATAAACTAGCCCTGTGTTTTGGTGATCAGGGTGTATCACTATAGATGCGAAATATAATGAGTAAAATCCTTCCTCTGTAGGATTTTCTAGATCGTCTTTATTGATAACGGTATCCTTGCACTTTCCAGAAATGAGTGCTTTATATACATTGTTTTTTATAGGATACATACTTAGGTAGCCTATGACTTTATCTTCTTTTTTATATTTTATGTAATGATACATTAGTGGACATTTCTTATTAAACTCTAGATATGTTTTTTTATTCGAGTAATATCCCTGATCATAGACAGCTTTGTCCAAATCTATGAGCTCTTTGATGATATTAGCATCTACGCTTTTATGATCTAGTATTTCATATTGCTCATTTAATTTTTTAGTAGACATCCAATCATCTAGCGTGATTTTCTCTTGGATATAGCTAGCTTTTTTATTATCAAGTTTACGCCTAATATCTTTTCGAATTTCTATTTCTTCGAATCCTAGCTTGTTTAGCAAGATAAGACTTTTTTTGTTTTTAGTATTGGCTATAGCGTATATAGCAGGGCAGTTCAGTTTTTCGAAATAGTTTTCAAATAGTGCTAAACTTGCCTCCTGCATAATTCCTAGTCCCCAAAATTTTTTAGTAATAAGGCAAGAAAATTCTAAGCTTCCATCTTCTAATTCTAAATTATCAAAAGATCGTTTTTCAGGAGGAGAAATATCTATCAGCCCTATTAGGCTTTCATTTTCTTTTAAAAAAATTCCATAAAAAACGCAGCTTTTACTATTATTAGCCAAAAAGTTTAAAACTTCTCTTTTTTCTCTTAGAAACATTTTAGAAAATGAATCTGCCGTTTCTGGATTTTTTTCTTTTTCATAAAATGCGTTTACTCGATCTACTGATATAGGTTTTACTATTAATCTTTTAGTTTTTATTGCATTTATATTGTTCATATTACATTTTCCTTTTTTATAAATCAATTATAGCATAAAAAAACATGACTTTCAATATAAAAAAGTTCATGTTTTTCATTATATAGCGGTCAATACTATACCGCTTATGATGAGTAGTAAATAAAGCGTTTTAGTAAGTGTAATTTTTTCCTTGAAGAAAATAGCGCTACCTATGAATACTACTACTACGCTGATTTTAGAAAGCACAGTAGTCATACTCACCACGCTATTAGGATCTGAAAGAGCGGTGAATAAGAATATATCAGATACAACTAATGTAGCTGCAGCGATGTATATAAAGAAATTTTTTAAATCATTTTTTTCGATAATTATTTTCTTTTCTTTTATGCTGGCGGCAGTAGAAACTATTAAGAATATTACCATTAGGAAAAAGAAGAACCAATATTGCATTTGACCGACAGTCACGCTTCCTAGCGCATGCTTATCTACTAGGGAAGCCCCTGCACCAAATATAGCAGAAAGTATCGCTAAAAAGACAGGCTTGAATTTAACTTTTTCTGAGCGAATTTCTTTTTTCTGTGCAGTTAGCACTACG
>CAYJMU010000020.1:6723-7258 GCA_964371605.1 uncultured Lachnospiraceae bacterium | reverse complement strand
CCGAAGAATACAAGGATTGCGCCTAATATATCATACCATTCTAAACTTTCTTTAAAAAATATAACGCCGCCTAAAATAGTTAGAACTAAAGAGAAGGTTTTTATCAGCGTGCTTTTAGATGCTCCTAGCGATTTCATAGCGTGGAAGGAAGTATGCCAAGACGCTGCTATGATGCTAGATTTAAGCGCTATTCACTAAAGCATATCTGGCTCGATAGAAAATGCATCCCCCGTTCTCCATAAAACCATTATAAAGGCAGATGTGACAAAAATAGTGAGGCTAGAAAGCACTCTTGATTTAGAAACTGATTTCTTATTTAGCAGTCTATAGATTCCTATACCGAATCCATATAATAAAACATATAAAATCCACATGTTGCAGTTATACTACAATTGTAAAAAAATGTCAAATTAAAAAGAGTAAAACAAAAAAACGGCTGTCTAAGACGCCGTAATGTTTTTCAGTTCTAATAGGTAGTCATAAATAAGCGATGGACCTTTTCTCAGTTTATGAGTATAAGTTTCTATAGTCATTT
>CAYJMU010000020.1:4135-6642 GCA_964371605.1 uncultured Lachnospiraceae bacterium | reverse complement strand
AATAAATGTATGCCTAGCGCTATGACGATTGATCTCGAAATTAAACTTATGATATAGTCTAGTAAAAAATTGTTTACTGCCATCTTCTGTTATGTCCGAAAAAAGATAGCCCCGCTTTTTAAGTTTAAAATTACTAAAAAGAGAAGGAGCGAAGGGGATGTCTCTTTTATGCTTTTTGGTTTTAGTGTCTGGCATGGTGATCTTTATGATTTTTTTATCATGGTCGATATCTTTATATTTTATGTTTAGCGCTTCACAAGCTCTTACACCAGTGCAACAGCAAAAAAAGAAAAAGTTATAATACTTTTCATTGTTAATATTTTTCAGAATGTATCGCTGCTCTTTAAAAGTTATGGCATGCGCCTTTTCATTCTCTATATCATTTATTTCTACATTATTTAAATTATTCACCTAATTATATTAGTATAAGTTTTCCAAATATGCAAACAAAAAGTAAAAAAACATAAAAAAAGTGATAGCATAAGTTTCATTAGAAAATATAAATTAGATAGCTAAACATTAATTTGATTTTGAAATATGATAAAATTATGTTATAATGATTTCAATTAATAGAGATTTTCCGCTTTTTAAGGAGGGTATATGAAAATTACTTTTTTGACTGGAAATATAGAAAAGATGTATCTTGCTCGTGAATGCCTAAAGGGGGTAGATATAGATCTAGATATTACTAAAGTAGATATTCCTGAAATTCAAGAAGATTATAATGAAGATGTGGCATATAATTATGTGGTAGAGGCAGCTAAATTAGTGCCAGGTAATATCATCAAGGTAGATTCAGGTTTATGCATAGAGGGGCTAAATGGTTTTCCTGGCGTGTATAGTCAATATGTAGAAAGAGTGTTGTCGCCTGAAGATATTTTATCTATGATGAAAAATAAGGAAAATAGAAGGGCGTATTATAAAGATGTGCTAGCCTATAAAGAGGAAGGGAAAGATCCTATCATATTCACAGCTTTCACTATGGGAAAAATAGCAAAAGAGCCATCAGGTGAGTATGGGTACGGTTATGATAAAATTTTCATTTTCGAAGGTGATGATAAACCTATGGCGCATTTTAATGATGAAGAACGAATTATAAAAAACACTAATGAAAACTGGAATTCATTAATAGAATATTTAGTAGCTAATGGAAAAGTGAAAGAAAAAATAGCAGGATGAGTTCCTACTATTTTTTTTTGCTAAATTTTTATTCTTTTTCTATTACTTCAGCATCTACCACTTCTACAACATTTTCAGGCAAAGCTTTAGTTTCTTCTTTAACTTCGCTTTCTGCTTCTTCATAGCTATTCGCATTGGCTGTAGGTATTGTTTCTGGTTTGATTTCTTCATAGAATGCTGCTGAAGCTGCTTCTGTATACGGGATTAACCAGATGAATCCTATGCCTAGCGTTAGCACACTTAAAAGCGACCAACCTATAAAGCTGAATTGTAAACAGAAAAATCTCCACTTATGTCCATTCATTATTTCTCTTGACTTAGTGATGGCTTCGTTAGCTGTCAGGCTAGCATCATCACGCATTAAGTAATATGTCATAGAATAAGAATAGGATTTAACTATTGCTATAAATATCCCTACTATTGGAATTAGAATCCATAATAAGATATATAACCCCATAAGCAGCGTAGCTAAAAATGGTTTACTAAAATCTCTACAATAGTCGAAAACCATATTTACACTTTTTTTCTCTTCATTTCTAATGATAGCCATAAATAAGCTCGTAAGACCAAGTGATATTGCGCCAGATAGTAAAAGCACTACTATGCTTCCCAGTACAGGTATGGTGCTGCCTAAAGACATTATCCCCATAGCCACTATACATCCTAAAACAGCAGTCGTCCAGTTTCCTTTCAAGGCAGCTCTGGCCACCGCTCTATTTTCTTTAGCTCTTCTCATAAAATTTCCTCCATAAAAGTATATTATCATATATGGCAAATAATAGCAATTAAATGAAATTATTTTATATTCATTTTTTTTTAAGATCATGCTAATTATAGAAAAGTGGGGAAATATAAAAAAAAATTAAAATCATTTTACTTTTAGGAGAATATATACTATAATTAAAGATATAAGGAGATAAGTTTATGAAATTAATGTTTAAACAAAGATTATTTAAGATTTTAGAAAAGTATGATGTTTTTAATGAAGCAGAAGAAGTAATTTATTCTATGAAGCAAAAATTTGGCATTCCTCAAAGATTCGTCGTGAAAGATGCAAATGATAAAGAAGTGGCTAAAATCAAAAAGAAATTCATCTCATTCATGCCTAAATATAAAATTTATGTTGATGGTAAAAAAGTAGGGGTGATTAAAAGAAAGATTTCATTCATGAAAAACAAATATGTGGTAGACGTGAATAACTGGACAATAGATGGAGATATTTTCGATTGGAATTTCGAAATCAAGAGCGGTGATGAAGTGATCGCTACAGTAAATAAGCAATTGTTCAAAATGGCTGACACTTATCACTTAGATATCGTGAAAGATGA
>CAYJMU010000020.1:0-4125 GCA_964371605.1 uncultured Lachnospiraceae bacterium | reverse complement strand
AGCCGGTACAGAAAATGTGCCCTACATCATAGGTATTGGCAAGGCTGCAGAACTTGCACACAATAATATTGACCAAGAAATTACTTATGTTGCAAGTTTGCGCGACCAACTGGAACAAGGGCTTATTAATAGTATTAGCGATAGATGCAGACACAGCTAAAGGCGGCAGATAAGAAAAAAAGAAAAGAGCGATTAGATTATCGCTCTTTTTTAGTAGTGTTTCGTCTTCTGTTTAACATCGCTATAAGTGATAGGAAAAATTCCACTATTGACTGTGCAGTCTAGAAATGGTATAATCTTGTTAAGAAGAGAGAGAGGTTTTTTATGAGCGAAAATAACCAATATGAAATAGTAAGAAAATTTTCAGAAAATCTAGATGTTTTTAAAGATAATGAAACTTATAATTATGGTTTAATGGATAAAGATGGTAATATAGTGCTAGATAGCGATTATGATAGCATAGGTGATTTATCATATGGAGCGGCTGTCGTAAGAAGACTTGATGAAAATCATAAAGAATTTTGCTCGTTAATTGATGCAGGTGGCAATATGCTCACAGAGTATGAGTATGACGATATCGGAACTATGAATGAGGGGGTGACTTATTTTGCAGAAGAGATCAATGGAAAATTTTCATATGGAGAATTTTTATATGGAGTGCTAAATAATAAAGGGGAAGAAATTATAATAGCGACTTATGATTTTATAGGGGAGTTTGAAAATGGAAGTGCTACTTTTAGTAAAGATGGAGAGTTTGGAATTATGGATAAAGATGGGGAAGTTATCCGTGAAATAAAGTGTGATGAAATAGGAAGTTTTAAAAATGGACTAGCCGAATTTAAAGTAAATGGAAAGAAAGGAATGGTTAATACTAGAGGTGAAATCAAATTTCAACCAATATATGATGAGATTGCTCAGATTTGTTATGATAAAAAGGATAGTTCATATGTTTTAAAAAATCTATATGAGGTGAAGATTGATTCTAATTATGGATGGATGAATAAAGATGGTGAAGTGATTATTCCTGCAGAGTGTAATAGAATTTACAATTTTTATGAGGGAGCCGTTTATGCGGCTGAGGATTGTGTGTCCCGCGACTTGTATAAGGTTGCATCCACAATGCTCTATGATTATGAGGGCAATAAACTTCTTTTGAATAAATGTAGCAGGGTGAAAATGGAGGAGGATTATGTTCTTCTCACCACTAAACAGGGATTGAGAAGAAAGGATGAAAACTTATTTAAAGAAATAAAAAAAATTGAGAAAAAATTTGTTGTGGCAAAAGTGATTAAGGAGAAATATACTAATTTTATAAAGGTGAAAAAGAATTTATTTTTAGCAAAAATAAATAAAAAATATATTTTTACTGATATATATGGTAATAATGTTTTAGGTAAAGAATATGATAAAGTATCTAAGACGAAAAATGGCAATTTTAAAGTTTATATCGAAGGTAAGTGCGGGCTGGTATCAAGTGAAGGCGTAGAGCTATGCGAGGTGAAATATGATAGCATATCTAATTTCACTAACGGGAAAGCTAAAACTATGTTGGATGGTAAAGCCGGGCTCATCAGAGAAGATGGTAGCGAGCTAGTAGAAAACAAGTATGACTATATCTATGTGTTTGTGAATGGATATGCTAAAGTAGAAAACGCAGGCAAGTTCGGTCTTATAGATGAAAGTGGTAAAGAAGTAGTGCCAGTCATCTATGATGAGGTGCATCTAACGAATGATGAAATAAGACTAGTTAAAAATGGAAAAGAAGAAGTGATAGAGATAAGCGAACTTACAAAAGATAAAACTGAAGAGACTACTATAGAAAAATAAAAAATCTTCAACTAAGAAAAAAGAAAAGAGCGATAAGATTATCGCTTTTTTTATGTTATTATATTTATAATAGATTGAAAAGATAAAAATAAGCTTTTTAAATTCTTGGTATTGACTATAAAACAGGGGTGTAGTATAATTAAGAAAAGATCTTTGGAGGGAGTTTATGCATTCATCTAAAAAGAAGTATAGGCTGGTAGGCAGTTATGGTGATGGACTAAAGGCTTTCGTGGAAAATGGAAAGTATGGGTTGCTGAATGAAAAGTATGAACTGGTATTGACTCCTATTTATGATACTATTTACCAATTTAAAAATAAGATTATATTATTAAGTATAAATGGAAAAAAAGGGCTGGCAAATAGTAAAGGCGAATTGATCGCTGAGCTGAAATACAAGGATATAGACGATTATGAAAACGGAAAGGCGATGGTGATTTCTGATGAAGGTAAAGGATTGATTGATGAATGGGGAAATGAGATCATCAGTTCTATATATAGAGAATTAAAATATATAGATAATTGTATATTAAAAATGAGAGCTGGCAAAATGACGGGGCTGATAAATGATAGCGGGGAAATTTTGGTAGAGCCATTATATAAAAGCTTGGATAAGATAGGAGAGAGAAATTATATCTTTTCTGAATATGACGATGAAGGATTTTCTGCTGACTCGGCATCAGGGATTGAAAAATTTGATCGTTATGGGCTAATGGGTGAAAACGGAAAAATTCTTACAGCTGCAAATTATCATGACATCAGCTATCAAGGGGATAATATTTTTTCAGTAGCGATTAAGAGAAAGGAGTATAACGAAAAAGCTCAGATCGAAGTAGTGGTGAACAGTTGTGGATTGATAGATGACAAAGGAAATGAAATAATTCCGCTAGAGTATTCATCTATCGAAAAAAGTGAGAAAGACAGATTTATCATAGAGCTAAATGAAAAATATGGGATAGCTAATGAAAAGGGTGAGGTTTTGATTCAACCTATTTATTCGAAAGTGATAGATTATGGCGATCACTATGTGGTCATGGAAAATGAATTATATGGTGTTTTTAGTAAGGATGGGAAGGAAATTCTGAAGCCAATATATGAAAACATAAAAAGTAGTCAGATGCTAGCCGGTGGTATTAGCGTGGAGATAAATGGCTTGTGTGGGCTAATGAGCGAAAGTGGTGAAGAGATAATCCCGCCGAAATTCCATAATATGAAATATTTAAATAATGGTCATTGGTTAATAGTCACTGTGACTGGAGAAATGGGGGTGGTGAATAAAAATGGCGAATACACTATAGTGCCTACAAGCGATAAATTAAGCTACGATCCGGCTAATGAGCTGATTGTGATCATAAAGGATAGGCAGATGGGCGTGCTAAATGTATACGGAAGAGAAATTTTAAAGTGTCAGTATTATAGTGTTGGCTACTCCATAAGAGGTGGCTTGCGAACTGTGACGGAGAATGGTGTGGGTCTTAGCGATCTATATGGGAATGAGATTTTGCCCAATCAATATAAAAATATATTATATCAAAAAGGAAAATATTATTTAAAAAATCAAAAAGATGAGGAGATTTTTGATGAAGGGCTTAATGAGAAAATAAAGGGTTTAGAAAAAGAATTTAAGAAATACAAAGCTCTGAATGCGAAGTTTGGAAATGTCGATAAGTTAAATGAGAATATATACCTTACGAAAAATGAAAACGAATATTATCTAATAGATAGTAAAGGGAGATTTATCACAGAAAAAAGCTATGATAAAGTATCTAAGACGAAAAATGGCAATTTTAAAGTTTATATCGAAGGTAAGTGCGGGCTGGTATCAAGTGAAGGCGTAGAGCTATGCGAGGTGAAATATGATAGCATATCTAATTTCACTAACGGGAAAGCTAAAACTATGTTGGATGGTAAAGCCGGGCTCATCAGAGAAGATGGTAGCGAGCTAGTAGAAAACAAGTATGACTATATCTATGTGTTTGTGAATGGATATGCTAAAGTAGAAAATGCAGGAAAGCTTGGTCTTATAGATGAAAATGGGAAAGAAGTAGTGCCAGCTATCTATGATGAGGTACATCTAACGAATGATGAAATAAGACTAGTTAAAAATGGAAAAGAAGAAGTGATGAAAATAAGTGACCTTGGAGGAGAAAAAGCGGAGGAAATCACTTTAGAAAAATGAAAAATCTTCAACTAAGAAAAAAATAAAAGAGCGATTTATGATCGCTTTTTTTATTAGTTTTTTTGTCTTCTGTTTAACATCGCTATTTCTGTTTAACATCGCTATTTCTGTTTAACATCGCT
>CAYJMU010000019.1:291-13234 GCA_964371605.1 uncultured Lachnospiraceae bacterium | reverse complement strand
AATAGCTCTCTTTACAGCTTCAAGCTCTGATTCTGTAAGATCTTCATAAGAATATTTTTCACCACTCATGCTTCATTCATCCTAATTATAATATTGTAATTTTTTTTAATTTTTTCCATTAAGTTTATCCATGATTTCATTCACGACTTTAAGCGCATCTTCTTCATTATCTAAAATTTCAGATAAGCTTTTTTCTTCACCATTACCATTTTTAAACTCTTCATTATTAAACATATCATTCACCTCTATTATTTTTTCTTAAGTTTATCCGCAGTTTTCTTTATTGCTTTTAGTGTTTCTTTTTCGCTACTTAAAATTTCAGCTAAACTCTTATCAACTTCATCAAAAGCACTCTCAGTTTTTGACGCCCTAGATGCAAGCTCTTTAAATTTAGCTGATCTGCCCGGATTGACCGCTACCACGCTTGAAGTATCTGTATCGTTTTCCGCAAAAGGCATCTTGGCATTCATCTTAGAAATTTCTCCAACTATTTTTTCTCCAGCACCGCTACTATTTTGATTATTAATAGTAGAATCACCTTCATTAATGACAGTATTATTAGTCACATTATTGTTAATATTTGTATTTATTGGCTCCACAACTGCGTTATTAGATTCACCTGCTTTTAACACTCCTCTGCTAGCCTCTTCTCTCATCTTAGCCACCTCAGCAGCTTTTTCAGCTTTTTTCTCTTCTTTAGCCTTTCGTTTAGCCATTTTATCTAATGCATCTTTATCTTTGTCTTCAGAAGTTCTAGTATCTGCCCGCAAATCTTTTAAAGTTTTCATTGGTGATAATTCTTTTAAACCCTCTGCCGTAGTTTTAGCTAGTGTGCCAAAACTATTCTTAATTCCACCATTAAATAGTGCATTATCAGCTGCTCCAGCTACTTCCTTGATCGGCTTAGCTAATCTCTTATCTACAAATTCTTTATTTATTTCCTTTCCTTTTTCCATCAGTCTTCCTGACGCCCTCTTTAGGCCATATTCACTAACGTCTTTCGAATAATTTCCAATGTTTTTAGCATGTTTAACCACAGCTTGCCCAGCACCTATAGCCACTCCAGGTGCAGCAATTGCTGCAGATTTAGCTCCAGTCACCACGCCCACGCCTTTTCCGACTATAGAGGCCGCTGTAGCCATAGTTTCTTTAACTGTCGCGCGCCCAGTAGCAAGAGCATCTCCTAATCCAAACAATTTACTAATATCTCCAATCAGCCCCTTGATGAATGTAGATCCAGCTAATATTATGAACAGTTCTGTAAATTTATTTAATATTCCACCTGTTAGCATCCATGATGGAAGGGCTGTCCCTAAAGTAGATGAGATAGAGATCGTCGAATCTAAAGTAGAAAATAAATCTAAGTTTCCTAATAATCCCACTAAAACAAAGTATAAATTAACTACCACTATAGCCGTATAAGCCGAGGTTACTTCGCCTATCACAGCTTGTCTCCATTTCCCATACCCCTTACTATACATTGCTTCCCCATTTAATGGGCTGGTAGATAATATTAATGGGAATATCATAAAGTATACCACTACACTAAATATTCTCTTTACTAGCCCCATAGCTATAAGGAAAAAAGTTTGGAGTAAATAAATTCCTGCTATAATACCTATAAGAAAATCAAAACCAGTAAGATCATAATAAATACTTACAAGTTCGGTATCATATATATTAAACACAGCAGTATGCTCATTTCCATTTTCATCATATATTACTGTGCTGAACTCTATCACATCACCATTAGCATCTATGAAGTTCGCACCACCACCCTGCTCAGGTATAGCCATACCAGAAGTGAACGCCTGATCTATAAGGTCGGCAGCAGACATCTCTAGCCCAGTAGCCGATCCCGCACCTTCTATAAAGAATCCAAAATTATTATTTTTAGTAGATGACCCTGTCCCTGCATTTTTTATGTATATGTTATAAAAGTCAGAATCTTTATCTCTAGCCCTATTCGCATTATGAGTAGCTAGTGAAAATACTCTAGCTGATAATAGCTCAGCATTGTCTGTACTAGTTGCGATATTTATACTTTTAAGAAGTGCATTACCTAGCGTAATACCTGCTACTAAGAAGACAGGAACTAAAAGCAATGTGAAAAAGTTTTGAGCCGCTCCTTTAAAAATAGTTTTTCTACCAGCCTTACCACTAACGTCCAACTCTGCTCTAACATTAGCTATGATCAGCATTATAATAAATAATATAAGACTTATCAAACAAAGGGAGTAAAAGACATTTAAAATAACATCATCACTCAAAAGCGCTAGAAGAATATCCCCCTCTACTGCTTGATTATTATAATAAATAGTATCCAGCCCTGCGAATTTATAAAATATAAATTGAGCAAAATCTAAAAGTTTCATTATCGGCACAAAAATATAGCTATATGCAGCCGTTGCTAATAGATCTAATAAACTTGCGATCGCATCATTAATCATAACACCACCCCTTTTTTAATTTTTTAAAATTGTATATATTTTCATTAACCTTTCTTATACTAATATAGCATAAAAAACACCAATTGTCACTATAAAATTTCATTTTTTCTAATATTTTTTTAGCTAAAATTACGCGTCCTCTCCGAATACAAACATCGGCATATCCACCTTGAAAGGTAGTCCGCTATCATTTGTAAATATTATTTCAGTGTAGTCGAAATTTTTATAACCGAGCGAAGCTATCACTTCTCCGCCATCCCAGCCTACATCATACAGTTCATAAACTCCGCTACCTTTTATCAGTTCGCCTTCTGAGCTGTCATAATCTCTAGCCCCGTCTAAAAAAGTTTCTAATGTAATTTCAGTTTCCTCACTAGAAATATGAAATGCTCCTAATGACTCTATAGAACTCACTCCATCTTTCACATGTCTAAATGAAATAGAAAGATCTAAATCTACTTCTGAAGTGATAGATAATAAAACCAAAACTTCTACTCTCTCTTTAGCCAAAATAGTTATAGATGAATAATTTTTCATGCCTTCATCATTAAACTCGCTCACCTTTATATCACTAGCCATCATACTTGATTGCGGAAAGGTCACTGCATTGAACTCGCTACTAGTTTCCATTATCTCTCTGAGATTGTCTATCATTACATCTATATTTTTCTCATAGTTTTTGAAGTAATCTTTTCTCTTATCATACTTTCCAAGTTCTACATCACCTATAGCACTAAACTTTCCATCTTTATTAAGATCATCGAAAAGTTCACCTTCATCATAGATGCCATTACCATTACCATCTATAAACTCTTCCGCGCTAAACCCTACCGGGCTGCTCACGCTAAAGTCTTCTGTATAGTTAAAAGTGTCCACACTCCACGCACTATCACCGATTAGGTATTTGATCACATAGTTTTCTAAATGTTCATAATCATCAGGATTAAGTCCTATTCTACTCACCATACATCTTTCGCCATCTATGACCAAAGCATCCGCCCCGCTCACGCCTAATATAGAATCTATACCCCCTGAAATATCAGTGCCGCTAGCAGCACCTGTATAACTTTTATAAACTGCATCCTTAGTAGGATTGAGCCCAGCATAAACATATAGAACGAATAGCTGCACTTCTTCATAATATGTATCTAAAAATTCAGACATATACACATCTTTATCTTTAGTAGTTGGCTCTGAAATATTCCACTTCATACTACTTAAAAGCGGATTACTTTCTTCTGCCGGACTGCTTATGGCATTCTCATGTGAATACTTAGGCTCTAACCCTGCACCGAAAGGAAGATATCCTTCACCATTTTTAAATACTGGATAAGAGTTTTCACCTATCATGAATGAATATCCACTCTCCTCCACCCCAAGCCCATACTCAGCTGCGATCATCACTAAAAGTGTTTTAGCTGCGATCTCACTAGAAAGCTTGGCCGCACTGATGAACTCTTCACTATTATAATTATCTACATTCTTAGTTAGAGTCTTCACCCCAAAAAACGCATCATCATAATCATTGCTTTCCCCAGGCGTAGCCGTAGGCGTACAAGCAGTGAAAGTGATGACAATCATAAGTACTATAGGTAAACATCTAAGAAAAAATGATTTCATATATATATAATGCCACAAAAACTATAAAAATACAATACAATATTAAAAAAATTGACAATTATTTCTAAAAAAAAAGAGCGTTAAATCACTCTTTTATTTTACCCTAACTATATCTCCGCCCAGCTCACCGAACATTCTTTCTATACTAGGATATCCTCTATCTATGAAATGAATGTTTTCCACTATAGTTTCGCCTTCCGCCGCCAGTCCCGCTATCACTAGTGCTGCCCCCGCTCTAAGATCACTAGCCACCACGCTTGCTCCACTAAACCTTTTCACTCCTTTTATTACCGCATTAGCGCCTCTAACTGTAATATCAGCACCCAGATTTTTTAATTCTTCCACTACTGCCAGCCTGTTTTCGAATATATTTTCACTCACAGTAGACGTTCCATCAGCTAATGCCAGCGCCGCTATCAATGGCGACTGCAAATCAGTAGGGAAAGCAGGAAAAGGTGCTGTATCTAAACTTAGTATAGGTAGACTTCTATCTTTAGTAAATGACGCCATCAAAAAACCATCTCCAGCTAGAACTTTTCCGCCCATACGCTCGAACACATCTATTACTGCGGCTAAATCAATTTTTCTAGCGCCTACCATTTTGATCTCTCCGCCAGTAGCAGCTAAAGCAAACAGCAGCGTCCCAGCTATGATTCTATCACTAATCGGTGTGTATTCACATCCAGTAAGCCCGCTAACTCCATCTACCACTATCTCATCACTGCCCTCGACTGAAACATTACCACCGCAAGCATTTAGAAAGTTTATAAGATCTACCACCTCAGGCTCTCTTGCCACATTTTTTAAAACTGTTTTCACTGAAGATAAGACAGCCGCCATCACTAAATTCTCTGTAGCCCCCACACTAGGAAACTTCAGAATAAACTCTCCACCTTTGAACTCACCTTTTTCAGCTATTATCTCAGTTTCAGTTTCTATGACATTTACGCCTAACGCCCTTAACCCATCCAAATGAATATCTATCGGCCTATCTCCTATCTGACAACCGCCCGGCATAGAAATCACCGCCCTGCCGAATTTAGCCACCAGTGGGCCTAATAAAAAAATACTACTTCTCAGCCTAGACGCTAAATGAATAGGCACATCACACCTACTAATAGTGCTAGCATCTATCACTAAACTATTCAGCCCCTTTAGCACCCCCGCACCAAGATGCCTAAGTATATCTACCATACAATCTACATCACTTAAGTTAGGCACGCCATCGATAGTCACCTCTCCCTCACAAAGTATAGATGCCGCTATGATAGGAAGCACCGCGTTTTTACTAACTGGTAAATTTATCTTTCCGTATAAAGGGCTGCCCCCTTTTATTCTAAATTTATTCATATCTATATATATTCTTCTCTTTTCTAAAAAATGCCTGTCAGTAAATATTGATTAAAGTCATCAGCTATATTAAACTTTATATAGTAAATATAAAACCAAGAAAAGGAGAATGAAAAATGAAAAATAGCGACCTAATAGAACTGGTAGGGAAATTAAAAAACAAAATACTTTCTTTAGAAAATGAACTAAAAATCATAAAAGAACTTTTAGAAAATTTATAATACTTCTACCCAGAAAAGAAAAAAGGCAAGGAATTAATCCCTTGCCTTTTTTTTAAAACCCACTTTTCTTATTTGCTTAAAAAAAGGATATTAATCCTTTTTTTTATTTTTTACTACGCTCTAGCATCAGTAGCTGTAACAGTAATAGTCACTTCTAATACTTTACCTTGCTCTGCATTAGTGAAATAGATTTCACTACTTCCTGCATAAGCAGCATCACTACTAATCGCTAATGTATCACCAGCAATGATAGATAGAGTTGTTCCAGGTGTAACGCCAGCATCATCAGCACCAGTGAAAGTAATTGCATCTAAAGCATCTGTTCTAATAGCCGTCGCAGCTCCAGCAGTTTCTAAAACTCTGTAAGAAATCTCGACTGTAAGATCAGCAGCTAAATCACCACCAACAGTAATAGTAGGAAGAGCTATACTTCCGCCTGGCATAACATTATCAGCGATTGTAAATGAATTCACAGTCACCGAAACGCCGCCAGTAGTTATGTCGATATTTCCAGAAGTTTCACTATCAGTAAACCAAGCTCCTGAAACCAATCCGAACACTAAACTAGCTGTTAATAATAAACTTAAAACTATGATAGCAATGCTACTAGAATTAGTTTTTCTTTTAGTATTATTCATATTTTATCCCCTTTATTTTATTTTTTAAAATGATTAGAATTTAAATTAGATTGTTACTTTTCCAAATGCATCTTCAGCATCTGTACCAGCAGAAGCTTGAACTACATCTACTTTTACAGTTAAATCAACATCTACAAAGTTAGTGTCAGTCACATTGTTTAAGTTAAATGCAACATCTGTTAATTCGATAGTTCCATTAGCCGCCACAGTAGCATCTCCGTAAACAACGAAAGCATTACTTGTAGCAGTAGTCACAGTACCAACATCTACGATAGCATCTAAACCAGTGATATTAGTTCCAGAAAAAGTATAAGTTAATCTATACCAAGCTGCAACTGATCCATTATACTCAATATTACCCATATCCTTAGTTAATATCCCAGCAGATGGACTGCCTTCAGTTAAATCTATAGCATTAGTAATAGTAGTATTACCACCTAGAGATACTGATCCAATAGTAGCATCATCTGACCCAGTCGCTTGATTAGTTAGAGCAGCAGCTGTAAAGCTAATACTTGCTATCAATAATACAGCTAGCACAGCTATGATTATCGATTGAACTGAAATCTTTCTTTTAGTCTTTTCCATATTTTCCCTCCATTTTTAAAAAATTGCGTAGTGGGTTATCACATACATATGTATTTTATCACTTATAAATAGTCAAGTCAAACGATTTATAAAAAAAGTAATGAATTCACTATATTTACCTGCCCACTACTATAAATTGGCTATAAATATGAAAATAATACCATTAATGGGAATATATTTACTGCCAAAATTAGCCAAAAGTTTTCTTTACCGCTTTTTTCATTTAAATTTAATATCTATCTTTACAATATTTATACCTTATAGGCAGCTTATAATTCCATAAAAAAACGCGATACTTTTTAACGCGTTTTTTATGTTATTTAGCTAATTTTCCTTCTATGAAAGTCACGATATCTTTCACCGCTGCTATGCCTGCTACTTCATCATCTTCCACAGCTATTCCAAATTCATCTTCTAATGTCATTAGTAATTCTACTAGGTCTAAACTATCTACTTTTAGATCTTTAGCTAGTAATGAATCTCCTGTGATTTTATCTTCTGCGATACTTAATTGTTCACTTAAAATCTTTTTAACTTTTTCTAACATTTTTATTTTCTCCATATATTTATACTATCAAAACATTGATGTAAAAGCATTATACTTCTAAAAACTATGAATGTCAAACTTTTTAATAAATATGCTGGTTTTTTTAGCTGTTTTATTTATCTCCTAAATCGATATAGTCAGCTGGATCTACCGCCACGCCTTCTTCGAACATTTCTAGGTGCAGATGAGCGCCATAGCTAGATTCGCTAGCAGCTGTATTTCCTGCTTTTCCTATAGCTTGACTCTTTACTACCTTGTCACCTTTTTTCACTTCAGTAGATTCTTGAAGTGATTTATATACACTTTCAAGCCCATTAGCATGAGTCAAAATCACTACCGTGCCTTCTAGATTATTAGTATACACATCTTTCACTTCGCCATCTGCTACTGCGTATACTAACTCTCCTTCATTTGCTTTGAAATCTATTGCCTTGTGCGCTTCCCATCTTTTAAGCGTACTGTTATACATTAGTTCTGTGTCTGAGTAGTCTTTTATAACTTCAGTAGTAGCCAGCGGTTTAGTGAACGTTATAGCTCCGCTACCTACATTCACAGTGTTTCCGCCTGTATTAGTTACCCCTCCAGCGCTAGCTGCTATAAGTATTATCATAGTAATAAGTACGACTGCTAGAGCGATGCTCCCTAATAAGTATCCATTTGTTCTGAAAAATTTTTTCACCTTGTCCATTTTTTTCTTGCCTCCTTTTTTATGAGTGATTATAGCCTGATTTTTTTCATCTTATACTTGATTTTCTCCATTTTACAATCTCTCTGTTTTTTCATTCTTTTTCTACATTTTGTCATTTTTTTGTTTGCTATTTTAATTAATAGCTTCCCACTAGTATCGGACTTCCTATTTTTAGCACGCCTCCTTTAGCATATATTTGAAAATTTACACTTCTACCATTCATATCTATATCGCCAGATATTTTTCCGCTATATCCGTATATATTAACGCCACCATTAAACTCCTCATTTTTCACCACTCTTCCAGATAAAGTGTTCACCACTTTTTCTATTTTTTCTCCCTCATCTTTTACATCACTGAAAATTACTTCCTCTCCTAAAATATTAGTAAATAATATATCTTTACTTTTAGTTAATTCCCCGCTGATAGTATACACCCAGCCTAAACCGGACTGACTCATAGTGATATGATTATTTTTTATTATGTTAGTGCTGTATATATTCAGCGTCACATTCTCTTCTGCAAATAATTCCACCAGCCCACCTTCCGGCTGATATACTCCGCCAATGAGTAAGGAAGATATGAAAAACAGAAATAGCAGCGATGCCAAACTAATATTTTTCACTTTCCCCATTTCTCTTTTTATGTAATTTCTCATATGTGATTATTGCCAAAAAAAAGTAGCCTTAAACAGCCACCTTTCCCTTTTTATATGTATCCTAATTTCTTTATCAATTTATCTATATGCTTGTTTTCGAACATGTCTAACTTTTTATATTTCTCAGTTTCTACTTTTTTGTTTTTTATGAAAGCAAAATACACCTTGTGAAATTCGTTAATTTTATATTCTTCTATTAGTCTTTTAAAGCCTTCATCATAAATAGATAACTCTTTAATCAATAAGTTTTTGTTAGTGAACAGATGTAGTTTGCTAATCATAGAAATAGTCTCACCACTAATAGAAGTTTTAGAAATGAGATTAGCTTTAGGCGAATACAGTTTTAAAAAATTAATATATACAGCATTTTTCACCCTCATTTTAACTAGTCTATCAAAAACGCTTTCTTTCCCTTCGGCAGAAAAAAGATTTAGCATATCACTTTTAGTAATGCTTTTTCTATCCTTTCTAATTGGAAAATTTCCACCTTCTAATATATATTTAGTTATAGCTGCTAAAAAGCTTTCGTATTGTGACAAGAAAAACAAGCAGTTTAAATCTCTACTAGCCCTCTCATCTATTATTAGCTCATTTACACTTTCATCTATTTTTAGTGATAAATCTATATCTTCTAAATATACGCTCCCTTCAGCAAGAGTATCATTATTTTTGTTCTTCGTGATAGTAATTTTCATGATCACATAATATCATATTTAGCACGAATACATTTTAGGTAAATTTGTAGACTTTTGTTTTTTTCTAAAAAAATAGTGCATCGCACTATTTCTTTGATTTAGGATCTTTTCTTTTTCGAACTTTCATCATAAAGTTTTTAGTCCAATACCCATTTTTTTCTAGCATTTTAGCTTTTTTATTACCTATGATTAAGTCATAAGTATATACCCCTAGCCCTTGTAATATAAATAAGAAATAGGTAAACAATCTCCATAGAAGCATCGCCCAAACTACTTCACTGCCGAACACCGGCCCGAATAATGTGACGAAGGATAGCTCTGCCACCCCCGTTCCACCAGGAAGAGGCATAAATGACGCTGCCAGCTCACATAAGATCAATCTACTAATGATATCTATATAGCTATAACTAACTGTGGTGGTCAGTATCCCCTCAAGCCCCCAATATATTACATAAGGAAAAGAAGCTATCACGAGAATAGAGCACACTGCTAAGAAAATTTGTGAGACAGACGTCATCCAGTCGGAAGTGTAATTTTTCATAGCTTGCTGATAATCGGCAACGAATGATGTGACTTTCATTTTAGCCTTTTCATAATTTTTCACTATTTTCATTTTATGTAATAGCTTAATTCCCCAAGAAAGTATAGATAGTGCTATTTTTTTACTCTTAGACAAAAACACTATAGCAAACAATAAAACTGCATTAGCACTTAGCCCCACCCAAGCAGCTGTATTAATCAATGCCGCCATAACGGAATCGATTTCAGCTATCATAGACGGAAAATTAAATATCACTACAGTCAGCGAGATCACTAGATAAGTCATCTGCCAGTATATCTGCCTAACTAGTGGAACAGTAGTAGACATGTCTGCTCTAAGACCTCTGGAATTTAGATAATGAATTTGGAATGGTTGTCCGCCACTAGTCATAGGAGTGATATTATCATAATACCTGCCTACTGCCATCACCTTGTAGCTTAAAAAAGGTCGACTTCTTTTAGAGCCTTTATATATTAGGCTATACATTTTAGTGGCTTCTATAAACATATTTAGAGCGAACGTGATAAGTAGTAAAACTATCATCGCCCAAAATCTAGGATTATTTTCCCACAGGTGAGTAATGCTAGTGCCTGAAGTTCCTGAAAATTCATTGAAGAAAATATATGCAATGATCCCCAAATTCACCACGAAAACTATCCATTTCCAAGCCTTAGACTTTTTCTTTTGGCTACTGATCTGTTCTTTAGCTTTCTCTAATCGGTATTTTTCATAGTATGAATCTATCGGGCAAGACTTAAATCTTTTAGTATCTGTGCTTTTAAAAGTAAAGAGCTTAGTTTGAAAAATGGGCGACTTAACTAATCGCCCTACTTTTCGGTTTTTTATAAATTTCTTTTCTTTACTCTTTTTAGAGTTGAAAATCATTAGCGCAGTTCTTTTAACAGCCATCTCCGATCTCCATTTTTATAGTTAATTAATATAAATTTTTATACACGCTTTCATATTTAGTGATATCATTTTTAGCTTTTTCATCATTAACGATAGCATCTAAATAAACTGCTGCATCGCTAGCGTATAACGCATCATACATAGCGTCGAAATATGTTTTTTCTGTGCCTAGCATAATCTTAGCTTCATATAAAGCTTTAGCCGTGATGTTTTCTATATTAGAATCAGCACCCCAGAAGTTTTCTGGCTCGCCTAAACTTATGATGATATGCACGCCATACTCTGTCGCTACTAAATCACTCACCTGTCCGTATGCTAATTCTCTACTAGTATCAGCGAATGCAGTCACCATAGTATCTTCTATTCCAGCTTCTAGATCTATATATTTAGGTATAGCATAGTAGTTAGACGCATTAATCATGCCTGGATCTTGATTATACTTATATATAAACTCATTGAATGCTACAGCTTTTTCTTCCATAGATTTTTCAGCATTTATTACAGCTTGAATTTCAGCAAGTATAGTGTTAGCACTCATACTTTCGCCTATTTCATTACCTTCATCATCTCTAGCCTTAGCCACTACGCTATCAGCCATCATTTCCATTTTAGCATCATATTCACCTTGGCTAATTTTGCCAGCTTCTAAATCTGCTGCTAATTTTTCTATTTCAGCTGTTTGCTCTTCACTATAAGAAAGTAATACGTGAGCCACATTTACCACTTGACCACTTAAATGATAGTAAACATTAGCCGCATCATTTTGCATCGCGCTGATGTAAGTGCTTTCATTTTCATAGTATTTAGCTTTACTATCTTTTACTAAATTTATAAATCTTTCAACTAAATCATTGTTTAAAATATTTTCACCCTCGTTTCCTTCTTGACTATTATCTCCCACATATGCTTTAGCGTGAGCTTCTTCATAACCTTCTTGAATCTTAGTGATGTAGTAATTTTTTTCATAGATTTCAAACAATCTTTCCATTTCTCTTCTAAGCACATCAGCATCAGTATCATTTTCAAATTCTTCGCCTTTAGCTTTTTCATTATTTCTTAAATCTCTGATATATCTCTCCATAGCTTTTTCCGCTACTTCTGTGCTGCCATTTATTTCTTGAGTAAAATCATCAAAGTCGATAGCCGCTTCCGTGCTTCTATCATCTTCTTCAGTTTCTACCACTCTAAATTCACCAGCCACTTCATCATAATATATCTTCTTTTCATATACCACTTCAGCATCATAATCAGGAGCATCTTCAGTTTCTGCTTCACCTAGAACAGTGTCAGTTAAACCTTGCTCCACTTTAATCACAGCTTCCAGTTCAGCCAGTTCACTATTTATATAATCAAACACTTCATTATAAACATCATTCTTCTCATAAGTTTTAAGCTCGCCATATTTTTCCTCACTTAAATTTATAAGAATTTCTTGATTGATTAAATCGTCAATAGTTTGATCTATAGCTTCTTCTACGCTCATGCCTTGGCTTTCCACATAGTCTACACCAAAGTTACTATAACCTATCAAAAGATCTTCCATAGTAATGACTACATTTTCAGTTTCAGCTACCACTTGAGCAAGGTATGCTTTTTCATCTCTTTCTATCAGTGCACAACCGCTGAATAATGTCACCATACACATCAACATAATCACTAAAAAACTAAATCTTTTTTTCACTCTAAATACTCCATAATTAAATTTTACTAATTTAGTATATACTACTTTTCCTCATTTTGCAAACTATTTTTAAAATTTTCAATATTTTCAAATTCGCTATTTTTCTTGTTTTTATCATAATCTTCTAAAAAAGTTTGGATAAAATCTAACTTTTCTATAAGCGTGTGATTTTCAGTGCCTATACTTATATTTCCGCTGAAAGCATTGATTGACGCGAAATCTTTATGCATCTCGATAGTTTTAAGCATAGCTTCAGAAAAAACATACTTTTTCTCTTCCATTTCAATGAAAGATTTTTTAGCACAAACTACCCTGATTACATTATTTCCAACACTTAGTTTTTTAATCAAAATACAT
>CAYJMU010000019.1:0-281 GCA_964371605.1 uncultured Lachnospiraceae bacterium | reverse complement strand
CTGCTTAAATTTACTAATGACGGCGGAACTTCTCCATACATATCTGCCATATTCTCCAGACTTTTTTTTCTGTCTTCTTCACTAGTTATTTCACTGAGCCTAGTGAATACCGCGAATCTCTCATCTGCATCTAATATATACTCTATGGGAATGAATGCGTCCAGCTCAATTAGTAGTTTAGTATCCACTAATCTCTCTTCCACCTCTCCTCTCAAATCACCCACAGCACTAAGAAGAAGTTTAGAAAACATATCATAACCTACTTTCTCTAGGTGTCCGCT
>CAYJMU010000018.1:0-13274 GCA_964371605.1 uncultured Lachnospiraceae bacterium | reverse complement strand
GGATATGGAAAGTTCTTCTCTAGTTAACTGGGCAGAAAATGGAGTGCTGCTTTTAAACACTTCTCTCACTGTAAGAGAGGGGGAGGCTAACAGTCATAAAAATTTAGGCTGGAAAAAGTTTATAAGTTGTGTTATAATGAAATTATTAAAAGAAAAAAGAGATATTATTTTCATCTTATGGGGAAAAGATTCTATAGATTTAGCAGACAGTTTAGGCGTTAGTGAGAAAAATAGCATACGATCTTCTCACCCTAGCCCATTGTCAGCTTATAAGACTATAGGAAAATATCCTGCATTCTTAGGGAGCAAGCCGTTTTCTAAGGCGAATGAGAAACTAAATGTGAATATCTTTTAAATCTTAAGAAAGGGAGAAGGGTTTTATGGAAATGGAATTAATAGTAGGCATATCAGTTTTAGCTGTATTTTTAATCTTAAGTATCACATCATATGTGATGATTAAAAAGAAGGTGGAAGTGAGTGCTAGTAAAGAAAATATAAATTTAGATGATATAAATGCTAGTAAAGAAGTGTCTGTAAATCTACCTTATCTATCTCAAAACGCGCTAAACTTCTTAGAACTTTATAGAAAGATACTGCCTAGCACATATGTAGTTCTTCCTAAAGTAAGAGTAGGGCATATACTTAAGCCTAGCGGAAGTAAAGTATTATATAATGTATGTAAGGAAGAGTTTTTAGACCTTGTGGTATTCTTAAGGAAAAATATGCAACCAGTAGTGGTGGTAGATATCATAGATATGACATATGGAAATTCTAGTATGTTCGAGATTAATAAAGAGGTGGCACTAGCCTTAAAGGGCGCGAATCTTCCGGTAGTCACAGAATATATCAAAGAAGTTTATGATAATGGACTGCTATTACAAGGGTTCTTAGATGCGCTAGATCCTATAGCATTAGCTCAACTTAAAAAAAGTAATGGCGTAAAAAAATAAGAGAAAAAAGATTTGCAGTGTAAAGATTGCAAATTTTTTTATATCGTGCTATAATTTATATTAATAATAGGGAAGTATTAACTAAAGAGGTGGAAATGATTTTAAATAGTGAAAAAAGCGGCATAATGAGAGCTAAAGAACTGAAAATGCTAGATGTTATAGACGGTCTTCTTTTAGGAGATATAAATGCTAATGGTGAGTATATTTTGTCTGAGAATATAAAAAAAGAATTAATAAAAATGCCTAAAGTAAAAAAAGCTGAATATGGTGGTTTTATGTTTTTAGAATCTATTTTTCCGATTAAAAGCTTTGGAAAGGTATTGTTTTCTTTGAATTTCATAAAGGAAGAAAAGAGCAACAAGGTAAACTGCGAGTTAAAACTTTTAGAAGAAATGGAAAAAGGTGAAGGATATCTTATAAATACGCAATCGACATTGATAGCTAGTAAAAATATAACTGACACTAAAACTAATAGAGAAAACATTTTAGCAGAGTTTAATATCTATATAGATGAAGCGGATGGCGGCAGATTAATCACGGATGAAGATTATTTCTACGGCGATGTTTATAGAAAGAAAGCTTTTCTTAAAAGAATAAAAGTAGAAAGCAGCACTATAATAGAAAAAACAGAAAAGAAAAAGTTCGAAGAAAAAGTTAAGCTATTAGAAAAGTTTGAAAAAGGTAAAGATATTTTAGTTAAATATGAAGTGGAAGTGATCAGAGCCACTAAAAATAATAAAGGCGAACTTAGTTATAAGTCTAAGAGTGAAATTCTTTCAGCTGTAATAGAAAGGGAAGAGAAAGGATTAAGAAATGATTTAGCTGGAATCAAAACTATAGAGAAATTAGATCATATAGAAAAAGCTAAAGCTAAAGAACTAGAAAAAGTAATTGACCAAAAAGTATTCACAAGTAGCGAGTATAAAACTGAGATAACTCCAGTGAAGACTGAGCCGAAGAAAGTTGTTAATGAAGTTAATAAAACAGTTAAAAAAGAAAGCGCTAAAGAAGTGATTGAAAAAAGAAAAACTAACGCTAAAACAGCAGATATGAAAAAAGGCGGATACTGGAAAGAAGACAATGTAAAAGAAGATCAAAGAGAAATTTAAATAGAAAAAGGGAGAAATTCTCTTTTTTTAATTATTTGATTAATAATAAAAAATATGCTAATATGGATTTAGCTATAAAAAAGTTAATTGGAGAGATTATGATAGAATTAAAAAATGTAAGCTTTTCTATCAATGGAAAAGATATACTGAAAGATATAAATGTGAAGTTTGATAAATGCATTAGCGTTATCACTGGGCCAAACGGCGCTGGGAAAAGCACGCTAGCTAAGTTGATTATGGGATTACTTCCTGTCACTAGTGGAGAGATATGGCTAAATGGTGAAAATATTACAAATCTTAGCATCAGTGAAAGAGCGAGAAAGGGAATAGCTTTCGCATTCCAAAGGCCGGTAAAATTTAAGGGACTGTATGTAAAAGACTTGATTAAACTGTCTTCGAGTGGAAATAAGTCAGAAAACGCGTTAGCTAAAGTGGGGCTTTGTGCTAGAGATTATTTAAATAGAGAATTAAACGCTGAGCTCAGCGGCGGGGAATTAAAAAGAGTGGAAATAGCTTCGGTGATAGCTAGAAAAGCAGGAGTCACTATTTTCGATGAGCCAGAAGCAGGGATTGATTTGTGGTCATTTAATCAACTAATAAATACTTTTAAGGAGTTTCAAGCTAAAAACAAGGGCGTGGTTATTTTGATATCTCATCAACAAAAAATGATAGATATGGCAGACCAAATAATTTTACTTGAGGATGGAAAACTAGCGGCAACAGGAAAGAAAGAAGATGTGGAAAAACTTCTGTTTAAAGGGTTGAGAAATTGCGTGAATTGTGAGGTGAAAGATGAATAGAGATGAAATGTTGAAAATTATCACAGATGGCGTGGAGCTAGGCGAGGCTTATAATATCAGAGTTAACGGAAAGCTTCTAGACCGAAAAAACAGTGAAGGTATAAGAATAGAAACTAAAAAAGATAATTCAGGCATAGATATATTCATAGCTGACGGCGTGACTAAAAAAAGTTTAGCTATACCGGTAGTGGTGGATGAAAAGGGGCTGAATGATAAAGTGTTAAATGATTTCTTTATCGGCGAAAATGTAGATGTAGTGATAGTGGCAGGATGCGGCGTGGATAATTGTAATGAGGAAAAAAGTTCGCACAGCGGAGTTCATACTTTTCATGTAGGAAAAAATAGCAAGGTTAAGTATTTAGAAAGGCATTATGGACATGGGCATGGTAAAAAAGAGCTTCACCCAGAAACTAAAATTTTTCTAAGTGAAAACGCTGAGATGATAATGAATACGGTGCAGATAGAAGGGGTGGATGATTCTAATAGGTTGACAGTAGCAGATATTGGGATTGGAGCCAGTCTAGTGGTGAATGAAAAAATATTGACTAATAAAAAGCAAGTGGCGAAAAGTGAGTTTTTCGTAAATCTTGTAGGAGAGGATTCTAAACTGAAGCTAAGTAGCAGAGCAGTAGCTCAAGATGAGAGTGAGCAACACTTCTTTAGTGATGTGGTGGGAGAAAAAGCATGCTACGGGCATGTAGAGTGTGATGCTATCCTAAGCGGAAAAGCTAAGGTGTCAGCTATCCCGAAAATAGTAGCAGCGCATACTGACGCTAAACTAATTCATGAAGCAACTATAGGAAAAATAGCAGGGGAGCAATTAGAAAAACTGCTAACTTTAGGCTTAAGTGAAGAAGAGGCTGAAAAAGTAATAATAGACGGGTTTTTAAGATAAAAAAAGGAAAGAAAATTTAGGGGTTGAAATTTTTAGAAAATGTGGTATAATAAGGTATAAAAATTTAACCAATATAGGAGGTTTTATGTTAGGTATAATTATGTATTCGATAGCAGCACTAGCGTTAGCTGGACTAATCACGGCTGTGGCGGTGACTAGACAAGGCAATAAAATGAGAAGAAGAAGTAGAATATTGAAAGGTAAACCTGTAAAAACTCTTAAAGGTAAAGCTCAAGTTAAAGAAGATTTAGCAGTAGCTAAAATCATAGAAAAAAGAAAAGCAAAAGAAGAGAACAAGAGGTTAAAAGCAGAATCTAAAAATAATAAAAATAAAGTAGTTGAAACTGGTAATGGCGAAATAGAAAAAGTAGCAGAAGCGAAACCTGAAGAAGTGAAAGGGGAAAGCGATGCTGAGATCGCAGCTAGAGAAGAAAGAGAAGCTGCTGCCTTAGCTCAAAGAATGAGATTAGAAGACGAAGCTAACAATGAAGCTATGGCTATGGCTGAAGAAAGAGCTAGAGAAGAAGCGGAAAGAAGAAAGTTAGCGGAAGAAGAAAGAAGAAAAAATGAAGCTATAGAAAGAGAAGAAAAAGCAGCTAGAGTGAAAAGAGCGGGAAAAGTGTTAGATATTAATACTAAAAAGAAAAGCGATGATGCTAGATTTAATCCTGATGATGAACACATATACGATAGATAAAAAATAGACCTGTTTATTATTAACAGGTCTTTTCTATGCTTTCCAGCTGTATGAGTTGATTTTTTCCAGAAAATGATATAAAATGAATTGATGAGAATATTAGGTATAGATCCAGGATTCGCCATAGTTGGCTGGGGAATGATAGATAGTAGAGCAGGGAAGGTGAAGCTAATTAGCTATGGAGCTATTTTGACATCTAAAGATGAAGAGCTCCCCGATAGACTAGAAAAAATTTATCACGACTTAGTAGCAGTGATAGAAAAATATAAACCAGACCAGATAGCTGTAGAAGAATTATTTTTCAATACTAATATTACTACCGGCATAAAGGTGGCGGAAGCTAGAGGCATATGCCTTCTGGCAGCTAAGTTAGCAGGGGTGGAGTTATATGAATATACACCTCTTCAAGTTAAACAAGGGCTTACTGGTTATGGTAGGGCGGACAAAAAACAAATGCAAACTATGGTCAAAAGTATATTAGGTCTAAAAGAAAATCCTAAGCCGGACGATGCAGCAGACGCGCTAGCGGTGGCGATAACGCATAGTCAAACTAATCAAAATATGGGCAGAACGAAAATAGTATAAAAAGGAAGTAGAAAAATGTATTCATTTATTAAAGGGAAAGTGGTAGAAAAATTTGATGGCGGACTAGTAATCGAAAACGGTGGCATTGGCTATGAGATAAATGTTTCATTGTCTACTATGGGAAAAATGCCAGAAGAAAATGAGGTGGTGAAAGTATACACTCACCATGTGGTAAGAGAAGATTATATAGGGCTCATCGGATTTTTCGATAGGCTAGAAAAAGATATGTTTAAAAAGCTCATCACAGTGAGCGGCATAGGGCCTAAAGGTGCACTTAATGTTTTAAGTGGGGCGTCGACTGATGAGATAGCTATGGCTATAGTGGGCGGCGACTCTAATTTTCTTAGCAAGCTTAAAGGGGTAGGAAAAAAGACGAGCGAGAGAATCATAGTAGAGTTAAGAGAGAAGGTGGACGCGAATTTAGACGCGCTAGTAGAATCTTCATCAGCTCCGAAAGAAGGGTTAAATATATTAAAAGAATGTGTATTCGCTTTAGCTAGCCTTGGAATGAATAATAGAGAGGCATCTAAACTAGCGAAAGATAATTATAAAACAGGTATGAATCTAGAAGAGCTAGTTCATACTTGCCTGAGAAATATGGGCAGATAAAATAAAGTAAAGAGGATAGAGATATGAATATCGAATTTATAGCTGAAGAGTTTGAAGATGAAAGCTGGGATGATGAAATTTTAGAAAGTGGAGATGGCGATATAGAAAACAAGCTTAGACCTACTGAGATGAAAGATTATATCGGACAAGAGCAGATTAAGAAAAATTTAGAAGTTTTCATAAAAAGCGCTAAGGGTAGAGGGGAAAGTTTAGATCATATTTTGCTCTATGGTCCACCAGGGCTAGGTAAAACTACGCTTAGTAATATCATAGCTAAAGAGCTGGGAAGTAATCTTAAGGTGACTAGTGGTCCAGCTATAGAAAGTGCGGCAGATTTAGCTAGCATATTAAGCAAGCTAGGGAAAAATGATGTACTTTTCATAGATGAAATTCATAGACTGAATAGAAATATAGAAGAAATTTTATATCCAGCCATGGAAGATTTCACACTTGACTGGATATCTGGGAAAGGTCCTAGCGCTAATGCGTTTAGGTTAAAAATCAGTCCATTTACACTTATAGGTGCTACTACTAAGGCTGGGGCTTTAACTAGTCCATTAAGAGATAGATTCGGAATCATAGCAAGGCTGGATAATTATACTAATGATGAACTTAGTATTATAATCAAAAATAATGCTAAAAAACTTAAAGTGAAAATAAGTGATGGCGGGGCAGTGGCTATAGCTAAAAGAAGTAGAGGGACGCCGCGTATAGCGAACAGGCTTTTAAAAAGAGTAAGAGATTTCGCGTTCGTGGAAGATAAATCAGACATAACTGACAGCTTAGCTAATAGTGCACTAGATAGACTAGATATAGATGTGCTAGGCCTAGACAGCACAGATAGAAAAATACTACTAACTATGATGGATAAATTTGGTGGCGGGCCGATAGGTCTGGAAACATTATCAGCTTCTACTGATGAAGAAAAATCAACCATAGAAGATGTCTATGAACCATACTTATTACAGATAGATTTCATAGCACGCACGCCTAGAGGTAGAGTGGTGCTAGATAATTGTTATAAGCACTTCAGCAGGAAGCCGACAGGAAACAACGAAAATTTGAAAAAAATCAACACAAAAGGAACAGAAGATATATATGACTAATGAAAATACACTGCTGAAATCATATTACTATGATCTGCCAGATGAATTGATAGCGCAGCACCCTTCAGAAAAAAGAGAAGAATGCAGGCTGCTAGCTTATGATAATAGAGAAAGGAAAGCTGAGCATACTAAATTTTTCGAAATAATTCATAAGCTGAACGCTGGCGATGTTTTAGTGGTTAATAATAGTAAAGTATTGCCAAGTAGGCTTTTCGGTGAAAAGATAGAAACGGGGGCGAAGATAGAAATACTACTACTAAAGAAAACAGCGTTAAATGAATACACCGCACTTTCTAGGCCAGCTAAGAAATTAAAAGAAGGCACAGCAATAAAATTTTCAGAGTCACTTTCAGGAAAGATTTTAGAGAAAGGTGAAAATGGCGAGGTGAAGATTAAGTTTGATTGTGAAGGTTTATTTGAAAACGAGCTCGAAAAAATAGGAGAAATGCCTCTTCCGCCTTATATCAAGGCTAGACTAGAAGATAAAGATAGATATAATACAGTATATTCTAAGGTAGACGGTAGTGCAGCTGCTCCTACTGCAGGACTGCATTTTTCAGAAGAGCTTTTAGAAAAAATAAAAGCAAAAGGCGTGAAGGTGGTAGAAGTGCTGCTACACGTGGGGCTAGGAACATTCAGGCCAGTAGAAGCAGAAGATATCCTAGACCATCATATGCATAGCGAATATATCAAGATTAGTAAAGAAAGCGCTGATATAATCAATGAAGCCAAAAAAGCAGGTGGCAGAGTGATAGCGGTAGGGACTACTAGCGTGCGAGTGTTAGAAAGTGCAGCAGGCGAGAATGGAGAGCTGAAAGAAACTGAAAAGGAAACTAATATTTTCATATATCCACCATATCAGTTTAAGGTGGTTGACGGCATTATAACTAATTTTCATTTACCTGAAAGCACACTAATTATGCTAGTAAGTGCTTTTATTGGTAGAGAAGAAACTATGAAGCTATATAATGAAGCAGTGAGAGAGAAGTATAAGTTTTTTTCATTCGGAGACGCAATGTTTTTAATTTAAAAAAGATAAAAAATTTAAAACTAATTTAAAAAAAGAAATATATAATAAAAAAGTAAAAGGAGAAAAAGATGGAAAAGTTTAGTTATGAAACTAAAAAAGTCTGCGCGCAGAGTGGTGCGAGAATAGGTGTGTTTAAGACTCCGCACGGAGAGATAGAAACTCCAGTTTTCATGCCAGTAGGCACGCAAGCCACAGTGAAGACATTGTCACCAGAAGAACTAGAGGGCGTTAATAGCCAAATCATTCTTAGCAATACTTATCACTTGTTTTTAAGGCCGGGTGATGAGCTAGTGGCTAAAGCGGGAGGACTTCATAAATTTATGAATTGGAATAAGCCGATTTTGACAGATAGTGGCGGATTCCAAGTATTTAGCCTGAATGCGTTTAGAAAGATTACAGATGAGGGCGTAGAGTTTAGAAGTCATCTAAATGGTGAAAAACATTTCTTAACACCTGAAAGAGTGATGAAGATAGAGAATAATTTAGGTGCGGATATCATCATGGCGTTCGATGAATGTTCAGAATATGGCGCGACTAAAGAGTATGCTGTCAAGGCGATGAATAGGACGCTTGATTGGTTAGACAGATGCCACAAAACGCATAAAAATGAAAATCAAGTATTGTTTCCTATAGCTCAAGGGAATTTTTATAAAGATCTTAGAGTGGAAAGTTTGAAGAAAACTATTCCTTACGCTAAGTGTGGTATAGCTATAGGAGGTCTAAGTGTAGGTGAGCCGAAAGAAGTGATGTATGAAATGTTAGACGAAATAAGGCCGCATCTTCCAGAAAGTATGCCTAGATATCTTATGGGGGTGGGTAGCCCTGATTGCTTAATCGAAGCTATTATCAGAGGAATAGATATGATGGATTGTGTTCTTCCTACTAGAATAGCTAGAAATGGAACAGCATTCACCAGTCACGGTAAAGTGGTGGTGAGAAACGCTAAGTATAAGGAAGACTTTTCACCGATAGATAGTGAATGTGATTGTTATGCGTGTAAAAACTATACTAGAGCATATATTAGACATCTACTTAACGCAGGCGAAATGTTAGGCGGTAGATTACTAAGCATACATAATATCAGGTTTTTGACTAAACTCACAGAAGATATTAAGGATGCTATTAGAAATGATAGACTTCTAGATTTCAGAGAAGAGTTCTATGAAAAATATGAAGGAAAGAAAAAATAAGACAATAATATCCAATAACTTATAAAATAAGAGTTGCGGAAAAGATGCTATTATGATAGTATGAAAAAGTAAATATAAGTAAAAGAATAAAATAAAGGGAGAAAAAATTATGATGAATTTATTAGGACAATCTTTTTTCGAAGGAGCAGGACTCATGATAATATTAGCGGTGGTGCTAATAGGTATGTTCGCTATGACTTACTTCAGAAACAAGAAATTTAAAGCAGAAAATGAAATGTTAAGAAATGCGCTAGTGGTGGGAACTAAGGTGAAGACTTATTCAGGGCTATACGGGACTATAGAAAAAATAGAAGAAACTACAGATGGGAAAGTGGCTACTATTAATTTCAGTACTACTGATATTCCTTTCCTTGTGGAAATGGATTTAAATGCGGTATACGGCATAGATAAAAAAGAACTTCTAAGCGAAGTGGAAAAGCGTTATGCTGAAGAAGATGCTGCATTAGAAGCTGAAGCAGCTGCTAAAAGCGAAGAAATCTTAGATGCTACTAGATATGAAGAAGTAGAAGCTGAAGTAGCAGTAGAAGAAAAACCTAAAAAACCTAGAAAAACTACTAAAAAAGATAGTAAATAATGAGAAAATTGATGTGAAAGCATCATTTTTTTTTACTATTGTTGTTATTATTTTTTTTCGGTGATATAATTATAATATGAAAAAGAAAGAGAAAGTAATTTTATTAATATTAGACGGATTAGGGCTGGGAGAAAAGAATGAGAATAATCCTGTGCATACTAAGGGAATGCCTTTTTTAGAAAAGATGAAGGAGAGTTTTCCATATACAGAACTGAAGGCTAGCGGTGAAGCTGTAGGGTTGGAAGATGGTCAGATGGGAAATAGTGAAGTGGGACACCTAACGCTTGGTGCAGGAAAGATAATAAAGCAAGACTTAACTCGCATCAATGAAGATGTGAAAACCGGAAAGTTAAAAGAAAGCGCGGCTATTAAAAAAGTGGTGAAATATTTAGAGAAAAGTGGTGGAACATTGCATCTATGGGGGCTGCTGTCTGACGGCGGCGTTCACTCACATATATCTCACCTAAAGGCTATCATTGAAAGCGTGAAATCAGAAGGGGTGAAAAATATTACGCTTCATGCCGTATTAGATGGAAGAGATGTGAAAATAGATTCAGGCATAGATTTTCTAGAAGAGATGAATGGGATGGTGGATATTGGCACCGTCATAGGTAGATATTACGCTATGGATAGAGAGAAAAGGTATGAAAGAGTGAAAGTGGCGTATGATATGATGTTTAGTCCAAGAGATGAGTATAGAGCGGATAGTATATATGCCGCGGTAGAAGGCGAATACTTGAAGGGGCACTTTGATGAATATATGCCGCCTATCATTTCTAAAAATTATGAAGGCGTGAAAGATGGAGATGTGTTTTTCATATTTAACTTTAGAGGCGATAGAGCTAGAGAGATGGCAGCGGCGGTAAGTGAAGGCTATGCTGGAAAGGAAGAGATAGAAAAAAAAGATGTGCTAACAGTAGGACTAACAGAATATGACAGCTTACTAAAAAATATTATGAATGCATATTCACCTATAATAGAAGAAAAAAATCTAGCTAGTATAATTTCTAAAAACGGATTAGGGCAATATCACATCAGTGAAACCACTAAGTATGCTCATGTCACATTCTTCTTTAATGGCGGAGTGGAAGAAGCTTATGAAGGGGAAGATAGATGTTTGATCGAGTCGCATAATGTAGAAAACTTCAAGGTAGTGCCAGAGATGAGGGCGGTGGAAATTTCTGAAGGTGTTATAAGCGCAATGGATGATGATAAATATGCATTCATCTTAGCTAATCTTTCTAACTTAGATATGATAGGTCACACTGCAGATAGAAAAGCCTGTGAAAAAGCCATAGAAGTGATAGATGATTGCGTGAAGAAAATAGTGAATAAAGCGCTTGAAAAAAATATACCGATCATAGTCACAGCGGACCATGGGAATATAGAAAAAAATGTAAACGATGATGGTAGCGTGTGCACCACTCATACTAATAACTTAGTTCCTTTTCATTTGATCAGTGAAAAGCATAAAGGTTTGGCGTTAAAAAAAGGAGGACTTTCTAATGTCGCTCCCACAGTGCTAAAATTATTAAATTTAGAAAAAGATATGGTGGATAAAGATCCTTCACTATTCTAAGCTGCTAAGATTATTAAGACTAGAAAAGCTACCGCTAATATACCTATGAATACATCTAAGACTATTTTTTCTTTAGGTCTTGGAGAAGGGGGTTTAGGTTTAATTTCATCTTCTTTTCTAGAAGGTGTTGGACTGCTTTTTATTATATTTTCAGAAGGAGAAGGTTTTACTTCTTCTTTTTCTTTCTTAGGAGCGTATACTTTCGTTTTCTTTTCGACTATCTTTTTCTCTTTTACTTTAGTCGGTTTTATGTTTTTACTCTTTTCTTTTTTCTTAATTTCATCCTTCTTTTCGTGATTAGCATTTTTGGCTAAGTCTTCTGCTGTCACTATAGAGCTGTCTAGTTTTTCTAGTATATAATTATATGCTACATTTATATCTGCACATTTTTTAGAGGCAAAATCTTTATCGCCGTCATATGTATCTGGATGATATTTTTTCATGAGCGATAGATATGCTTTTTTGATAATGCTTTTTTCTGATGTAGGTGCTATTTCTAGCATTGAAAAGTATTCATTCATAAATATATTATAGCATACATTTATAGAAAGAACAACTCTTTATTTATTGACTTAATGAAGTAAAATGTGGTAAAATTAAGGTAGTTTCAAGGAGGAAATATAAATGGATTATGGTAAAGTTTTAGGACTAGAATTTAACATAAAAAATGAATACGCTAATAATATCATAGCGCTTTTAGAAGAGGGTGCAACTATACCTTTCATAGCTAGATATCGTAAAGAACTTACGGGAAGTTGTGATGATCAAGTGCTAAGAGATTTTAGTGATAGATATACATATCTAAAAAATATAGAAAAGAGAAAGGCAGAAATTTCTAAACTGATCACAGAGCAAGAAAAAATGACGGCAGAGATAGAAAAAGCTATAGCTGCGGCGAATACTATGACTGAACTCGAAGATATATATAGACCGTTTAGGCCTAAGCGCCAGACTAGAGCTACTATAGCTGAAGCTAAAGGGTTAGGTCCTCTAGCTAAAATCATTATAGACTGTGAAGATGTAGGCGACATATTGACGAAAGCGGCTGAATTCATTAATGAAGAAAAAGGCGTAAATAGCGCAGAAGACGCACTTAAGGGAGCTAAGGATATCATAGCTGAAAAAATCAGTGATGATGCAGAAATCAGAAAAATATTGAGAGAGTTTTTGTGGAAAACTGCTAAAATAGAAACAACTATAAAAGAAGGCGAAAACTTCAAAACATATCTAACTTATGATGGCTTTAGTCAAGAAGTGGCTCAGCTAAAAAGTCACAGGACGCTAGCTATTAATAGGGGCGAAAAAGAAGATTGCCTGAAAGTAAATATGAAAGTGAACGATGAAAAAAGTGTAGAAAAAATTTGCACTAAATTCATCACTAAAGATATATATAGAGAATTATTAACAGAGGTAGCAGCAGACAGTTTCAGCAGGCTGATTTTGCCTAGCATAGAAAGAGAGATTAGGAATCAGCTTACAGATATCGCAAATGAGCAAGCTATAAAGAATTTCGAAATCAATCTTAAGCCGCTACTTATGACTCCGCCGCTAAAAGATAAAGTCATTTTAGGACTAGACCCTGGCTATAGAATGGGATGCAAGGTGGCAGTAATAGACAGAAATGGCAATGTTTTAGATACAGATGTGATATTCCCAGTGAAAGAGTTTAAGAGAGTGGAAGAAGCTGAAAAGAAAGTGGCAGCGTTAATAAAAAAACATGACGTAGAAGTGATAGCAGTTGGAAACGGAACTGCTAGCAAGGAAACAGAAATATTCACTGTAGACCTATTAAAGAAATTGACTAGAAAGTTAGAATATACTATGGTTAATGAAGCAGGAGCAAGTGTTTATTCAGCTAGTAAGTTAGGAGCGAAAGAGTTTCCTAATTATGATGTGAATGTAAGAAGCGCTATATCTATAGCTAGAAGACTACAAGACCCACTAGCAGAACTTGTAAAAATAGATGTGAAAAGCATAGGTGTAGGTCAATACCAACACGATATGCCCCAAAAGGAATTAACCACAGCATTAGAAGGAGTAGTGGAAAACTGCGTGAATAGTGTGGGCGTGGATCTTAATACAGCTAGTGCAAGCCTTTTAGAATACATCAGCGGTCTTAACTCTAGAGT
>CAYJMU010000017.1:7791-13707 GCA_964371605.1 uncultured Lachnospiraceae bacterium | reverse complement strand
ATAGAATAGTGATAAAAGAAGGTGTGAACCAAAGGCTTTCTGAAAGTATAGAAGCAGCGATCAAGTTAAGTGGAAGCTTAGTTAAAGTGAATGTGAATGGCGAAGACCATTTGTTTAGTGATAAGTTTAATTGCACATCTTGTTCTTTTACTTTCACTGAAGTGTCGCCTAGATTATTTTCATTTAATAATCCTTTTGGGGCTTGTCCTGATTGTGCTGGGTTAGGTTTTCAGAAAGAAGTGGATGTAAATTTAGTTTTAAAAGAACCTGAAAAAAGTATAAATGAAGGCGTGCTAAATATTACAGGCTGGAATGTAGATGTTAGTAGTATAGTTAATCAGTTTTATGATGGGTTATCTAAAAAATATAAATTTAGTCTAAATACGCCATTCAAAGATTTGCCAGAAAATATTCAAAATATATTGCTTTATGGGGCAGGCGATGAGAAGATCGATATTATTTATTCTAGCGGCACATTCGATGGGAAGATGAAAAGAATATATGAAGGGGTGATTCCTCTTCTTACTCGAAGATATACTACCACTACCAGTGAATGGACTAAAGGTGAGTTAGGTAAATACTTCGTAGAAAAAGCTTGTAAAACTTGTAAAGGAAAAAGGCTGAGAATAGAAGCGCTAAATATATTGATAGATAAGTATAACATTTCGGACATAGCTGGAAGAAGTGTGGTAGATATTTTAAGCTTCATAGAAAATTTAACTTTAACAGAAAGTGAAATAACTATCACTAAAAACATAGTAAAAGAATTAAAAGAAAGATTAAACTTCTTAATCAATGTGGGGCTGAATTACCTCACGCTTAGCAGAATGAGTGGAACGCTTAGCGGCGGTGAAAGTCAAAGAATTAGGCTGGCTAGCCAGATAGGTAGCGGCTTAGTTGGCGTGACATATATATTAGATGAGCCGAGCATAGGTCTTCATCAGCGAGATAATGTAAAACTAATCAATATGATGAAAAATCTTAGAGATTTAGGAAATACTGTGATAGTGGTAGAGCATGACCTTGAAACTATAGCTAGTGCAGACTTTATAGTAGATGTAGGCCCAGGAGCAGGTGAGCTAGGCGGCGAAATAATAGTTGCTGGCGATATTGATGTGGTTAAGGCTTGTGAAAGGAGTATTACGGCTAAATATTTGTTAGGTGAAAGCAGCATTCCTGAAAGAGAAACTCTAAGAAATATGGATAGAGGTTTTTTAAGAATAAAAGGCGCTAAACAGAATAATCTAAAAAATGTGACCGCATCATTTCCGATAGGGTGCTTGACTGTGGTGGCAGGTGTGAGCGGTAGTGGCAAGAGCAGCTTAATCAATGGGTGCTTATTGCCGGCTATGAGCAATAGATTGAAAGGCGCAAGAATGGTAGAGGGTGATTATGAAAGTGTTGAAAATTATGAAGAGTTTGATAAAGTTATCAGCATTGACCAATCTCCTATCGGCAGGACGCCTAGAAGTAATCCAGCCACATACACAGGTGTATGGACATATATAAGAGAGCTATACGCAGGCACAAATGACGCCAAAGAGCGTGGTTATGCAGCTGGAAGATTTTCTTTCAATGTAAAAGGGGGAAGATGTGAAAATTGTGAAGGTGATGGCATCAAAAAAATAGAAATGTATTTTATGCCAGATGTTTATGTGACTTGTGATGTGTGTGGTGGTGCTAGATATAATAGAGAAACGCTAGAAGTTAAGTATAAGGGAAAAAGTATAGCAGATGTGTTAAATATGACTATATATGAAGCTCATGCCTTCTTCGAGAATCTTCCTAGAATTAGAAATAAACTGAAAACTCTTTTAGAAGTAGGCCTTGGATATATTAGGCTGGGACAAAGTGCTACTACGCTTAGCGGCGGGGAGGCTCAACGCGTGAAACTAGCTACTGAGCTAAGTAAGATCTCTACAGGCAAGACTCTATACATTTTAGATGAGCCTACTACAGGACTACACATAGAGGACGCTAAAAAGCTCATCAGCATACTAAATAGGCTGGTGGACGCTGGGAATACTGTGATAGTAATAGAGCATAATACTGACCTTATCAGAGTGGCTGATTATATAATAGATATAGGACCAGAAGGTGGTCATGAGGGCGGTAAAATAGTGGCGGAAGGTAGGCCGGATGATATTAGAAAAAACAAGAAATCAGTGACTGGAAAATATATATAAAAAGAGCGTTTAATTACGCTCTTTTTCATCTTTAAATTTTATTTCTTCTATGCCTAAAAGTTTAGCATCTTTTTTAGTGTTTCCTTTCAGTGTAAGCCTGCCTTTATATCTAATCACAGCATAAGTGAGCCACACTGTAGCAAAGCCAATGATTACATATATAAGGCGGCTAAAAATGCTAGCCTGCGTGCCAAATAGTCCGGCTACAAGGTCGAACTGAAATAGGCCGATGCTCAGCCAGTTCAATCCCCCTAAAACCAATAATAGAAATGAAAATACTGAAATCATATCATAAAATCTCCTTTAAATAGATGTAAAATATTTTAACTATTTTTCTTAAAAATATTCAAAAGATATAGAAAAGAAAACATTTAAAAAAATAGTTGACTTTTTCATACTTTTCGCATATAATAATGAAATGTGTGGTGAAAAATTTTTTTAGTTTTTCAGCATTATGGAGGTAGAAAAATGAGTGAAGATAAAATCTTTTTAACACAATCAGGTTATGATAATTTAAAAGCAGAATTAGATAATTTAAAAACTGTAGAAAGAGTTCAAGTAGTAAAAGATATAGGTGAAGCTAAAAGCTATGGCGACTTATCTGAAAACAGTGAATATGATGCAGCTAAAGCTAGAGAAAGCGAAATAGAAAGCAAGATATTCTCTATAGAACACACTTTAAAAAATGCTATCATTATAGATGAAGAAGCTATAGATACTAGCGTGGTAAGTGTAGGCTGTAAGGTGAAAGTTTTCGATGAAGAATATGATGAAGAGATAGAATATAAAATAGTAGGGGCTAGCGAAAGCGATCCTGCTAAAGGTCTTATTAGTAATCTTAGCGTCACAGGAAACGCTCTTTTAGGAAAGAGAAGAGATGATGTAGTGAAAGTAATGGCTCCGGCTGGAATAATTACACTAAAAGTGTTAGATATCACTATATAATATTTATATAAATAAAAAAAGCAGAGCTAAAAGCTCTGCTTTTTTCAAATAAGAGAAAGTAAGTAAGCTATAAAGCTAATATTCTCACATTTGAATTACTGAAAATCAAATTACATCATTTAACTTTCACATCAAGCTTATTTCATCCTGACATTAGTATTATGACCAATATAAGATATATTATACATATTTTAGAAAAAATTATATAATAAATTTATTTAGGTCATATTTTTTAGTAGTTGCTTCGAAAATTTTAGCTATGAACTCTCTATTAATAGTGATAGTGGTCATAGGTTGTTCTCCGCTAGCATTGAAGCTGATGTCTTCTAATACTTTTTCTAAAATAGTATGAAGACGCCTTGCGCCTATATTTTCACTTCCTTCATTCTCTCTTTCTGCGATGCTGCTAATTTCTTCTAGAGCGCTATCATCAAACTCTAATTTGATATTGTCTACTTCAAGAAGGCTAGTGTATTGTTTAGTAAGTGCGTTTTTAGGCTCTTTCAATATCTTGTAGAAATCATCTTTAGTAAGATTGCTTAGCTCCACTCTGATAGGGAAGCGGCCTTGAAGTTCAGGGATAAGGTCTTCTTGCTTAGCTATATGGAATGCGCCAGCTGCTATGAATAATATGAAATCAGTTTTTATGATGCCATATTTAGTATTCACTGTGCATCCTTCTACGAAAGGTAATATATCTCTCTGCACGCCTTCACGCGATACATCTTGGTTATTCGAGCTTCCTTTTCCAGCGATCTTATCTATTTCATCTATGAATATGATTCCTTCTTGCTCCGCTCTTTTTATGGCTTCACTATTCACGCTATCATAGTCTAATAGTTTTTCTGATTCTTCTTCTATTAATAAATTTCTAGCTTCCCTAACTGTAAGCTTTCTTTTCTTTTTCTTGTTAGGAAAGATTCCGCCCATAAGGTCGCCAATGTTTAGTTCGCTTCCTGCTCCTGCTATGATTTCTATATTTTTAGGAGGAGCGGCTAAGTCTATTTCTATGCTTTCATCTTCATAAGCTTTAGCTGCTAATTTTTCTTTTATCATTGCCTTGTTTTCACTGCTAGTATAATTAGCATCTGCTTTAGAAAGAAGAAGGGCTTCTACTAGCTTTTCTTCCGCTCTTATGCTAGCTTTTTCAGTCACCAAAACTTTCTTTTCATCTTTTATCATTCTGACGCTAACTTCTACTAAATCTCTAATCATACTTTCACAATCTCTACCTACATAACCAACTTCAGTGAATTTAGTAGCTTCTACCTTTATGAAAGGGGCTTTAACTAGTTTAGCCAGTCTTCTAGCTATCTCAGTTTTACCCACGCCAGTAGGACCTTTTAGTATGATGTTTTTAGGTGTAATTTCTTCTCTAAGCTCGTCGCTGAGTTGACTTCTTCTATATCTGTTTCTTAGGGCGATAGCTACCGCTTTTTTAGCGTCAGTTTGACCTACGATGTAGTGGTCTAAATTTTTTACTATTTCTTTAGGTTTTAAGTTCATTTTAGATTTCCTCCACAGTTAGATTATAATTAGTGAATACACATAGCTCGCTAGCTATCTTCATAGCTTTTTCGGCTACTTCTTTAGCTGAAAAGTCAGTATTTTCTAGCAGTGCTTTTCCTGCAGCGTATGCATAATTTCCACCGCTACCGATAGCTACTACGCCATCGTCTGGCTCTATCACTTCACCATTTCCGCTTAAAACTAGCATTTTGGTTTTGTCCGCTACTATCATCATAGCTTCTAATTTTCTAGCTATTTCATCATTTCTAAACTGAAGGGCAAGTTCTACCGCACTTCTAAGAAGGTTTCCGCTGAACTTGTTTAGCATTTCCTCGAATCTCGCACTTAAGCTAAAGGCGTCTGCCACGCTTCCTGCAAAGCCGATAACTACATTGTTATTATATATTCGTCTTACTTTCATAGCAGTTTTTTTCATCACCACTTTTTGCCCCATAGTCACTTGGCCATCGCCAGCGATTACTGCTTTCCCATCTTTTACTACACCGATGATGGTAGTGCCTTTTAATTGTTCCATTTTTTAGCTCCTTATTTACATTTAGCATTACTGCAAACTATATTCTTTTCATTGTTTTGATTGATTTTTTCTACCATAGGGCTTTTACACTTCTCGCATAAACTGCCTATTGGTGTGTCCCATGTAGCGAATTTACATTTAGGGAAATTATTACAAGAATAAAATTCCTTTCCTGTCCGGGTTTTCTTAATCACCACTTCTCCGCTACATAGTGGGCATACTATATCAGTTTTAGTATGAACGGGTTTTTCGGGAGTAGGGGTATTGCTTATAATATTTTTACATTTAGGATAATTACTACATCCTAAGAATTCACCATATTTTCCTGAGCGTTTAGCCATAGGTGAGCCACATTTTTCACACATAATATCTGTAAGCTCTGCTGGTGGTCTCTTTTCTGAGGTGTCATAAGCCTTTTGTAAAGTAGGCTCAAAGAAATTATAAAACTTAGTGACTACGTCAAGGTAATTTTTCTTTCCGTCCGCTATTTCATCAAGGGAGTTTTCCATACTAGCTGTGAACTCTACATTTATCATATTGCTAAAATGTTTTTCTAAATGGTCGCTTACGTTCATTCCTAGATCAGTAGGCTTTAATCGTTTTTCTACTTTTTCTGCGTAATCTCTATTATATAGAGTCAAGATAGTAGGCGGGTAGGTCGCAGGTCTACCGATTTCTTTCTTTTCCATAGCATTGATTAGAGATGATTCATTGTATCTAGTAGGGGGCTTGGTAAATTTT
>CAYJMU010000017.1:5168-7781 GCA_964371605.1 uncultured Lachnospiraceae bacterium | reverse complement strand
TAGTTTTAATAAATCATTTTCGTTTAGTGCTGGAAGTTTTTCATCTTTTTCTTCATTTTCAGTGAACGCCTTGTAAAGCACAGTGTATCCTAAGAAATTAGGAGTTTTTCCTGTAGCCTTGAAGTTATAGTCCCCGCATTTGATTTCTACCACGCATGAATCAAATGTAGCATTAGACATTTGACTGGCTAAAAATCTCTCATACACTAACTTATACATTCTATAGTGATCTCTTGAAAGATATTTTTGAGCCATGTCTGGCGTGATTTCTAAGCTGATAGGTCTGATACACTCGTGGGCGTCTTGAGAACCTGCTTTGCTTTTAAAGACATTAGGCTTAGTAGGGTAGTAGTCATTACCATAATTTTTCAAAATGAAGTTTTTAGCCATAGCTTGAGCTTCTGGTGTCACTCTAGGGCTATCTGTTCTAATATAAGTCAGTAGCGCTGTTTTTCCATGCTCTCCTAGTGATACACCTTCATATAATTCTTGTGCTGTTCTTTGCGCCATTTTTAGGCTCATACTTAGTTTATTGCCCGCGTCTTGAAGCAGGGTGCTAGTAATGAATGGAGCAGGGGCAGAAGATTTAGTGACACTTTTCTTTATGCTGTCCACTAAATAATTTTCACTTTTCAGTTCATTTAAAATAGCGTCCATTTCAGCTTTGTTTTTTATGTTTAGCTTCTTTTTGCTTTTAGCGTATAAGGAAGCGTTGAATGAAGGCTTAACGCTTTCTTTTTCTAAGTTTACAGTTAGAGTCCAGTATTCTTCTTCTTTGAAATTCATTATTTCTTTTTCTCTGTCTACTATTAGTTTTAAGGCAACGCTTTGCACTCTGCCTGCACTCAGTTTAGGCTTCACCACTCTAGATATGAAAGGAGATATTTTATAACCCATCAGTCTGTCTACCACTCGGCGAGCTTGCTGAGCGTCTACTAGTGCGAAATTAATCTTAGTAGGCTTGCTTAAACTTTCTAGTATCGCTGCTTTAGTAATGGCATTGAAAGAGGTGCGGCATTCTAGATCTTTGTCCAGTTCTAAAATGTGCGCTATATGATAGCTGATAGCTTCTCCTTCTCTATCTGGATCGGGAGCTAGAAAAATCTTATCCGCTTTCTTAGCTAGATTCTTTAAATTTTTCACTATATCAGTTTTGTCTGGCATGATTTGGTATGTGATGTCGAAATTATTATTTGTGTCCACGCCTATGTTTTTCAGAGGTAAATCTCTAATATGGCCATTGGTGGCGAAAACTTCATAATCTGGTCCTAAGTATTTTTTTATAGTATCTCTCTTACCGCTACCTTCTATGATAACTAAATTCATTATATTTATTTCTCCTTATTCTTAGCAATTACTTTCTGTGGTAATAATTTCCAGCTGTCTTTTCTATTATCCCACGAAGCAATAAAGTTGTCAATGTATTATTTAATGTTTTTACATCTAAATTTGTCTGGCTCATGATTTCATCGAAATGTTTTTCTTCTTTTCCTATAAGCACTCCCATGATGCATTCATCTATCACACTGAGTTGGAATAACTTAGCTTCTTTTTTAGGAGTGGGTGAGATGTGATAGTGTTCTAGAATATCTTTCACATCTAAAACTAGTGCATCTCTAAACTGCTTAATAATATTGTTAGTGCCTTCACTGTTTAAACTGTCTATATTTCCACATACAGCGAACAAATCTCTATTTTCTTCTATCGCATAATTTTTAGTATGATTAGTACCGCTTTTTAGTGAAGCTTCTGTTATCAATACTCCACGACTTAGACCTACTATTATTCTATTTCTAAGTGGGAACTGATAATTTCTAGGCTGACGACTAGGCTTATACTCGCTCACTACTAAGCCGCCGTCTTCACAAATCCTTTTGAAAAGTGCTTCGTTAGCGCTAGGATATATTTTGTGAAAGCCACTGCCTAGAACGGCAATAGTTTTCCCTATATGCTTCATAGAAGTTTTATGCGCTATAGTGTCCACGCCGTCAGCAAGGCCTGCCACTACAGTGAAGTCATGGATAGAAAGTTCTCTAGCGAACTTTTCGGTGATCCTTTCTCCATATTTAGTTGGTCTACGCGTTCCTACTATAGCTATAGTGTTTCGTTCTACATCAAGCAGATCTAAATTTCCTTTAGTGTAAAGGAGATAGGGTGGTTGAGCTATATTTTTTAGTCTTTCAGGGTAAGCCGCAGAATCTATCGTAATCACCTTTATATTTTCTTTTTCTAAATTTTTTAGAAAATGCTCGAAATGATTTTGTTTAATCGCTAATGCTATTTCATCTAAATGTTCATGACTGATAATAGTGGAAAATATACCCACTGATTCAGTCATGAGTGGAAGGGTGTTTTCTATGCCTTTAGAATGATAGATTATTTTAGCTTTTTGATTGCTAGTTAAAAAATCGAACATGTCTAAAAATATATGTCCTAATTCTTTTTTAGTGTATGCAAAATTTCCTTTCTTCATATTTTCTCCAATGAAATGAAAGAAGAACAATTAAAATTGTTCAGTTTCATCTATTACTCTGTAATTTATCGCTTCAGTGATGTGAGATGTATTGATTTTTTCTTCTTCATCCAGATCAGCTATAGTTCTAGCTACTTTAA